>SVRY01000041.1 GCA_015064585.1 Oscillospiraceae bacterium | reverse complement strand
AGAACGGAAAGTATTGTTCATAGAAGGCGTATAAAGACATAATATCTCCGTCCTTTCGTGGTTTTATTTATATCATTATACCATATTTTTGTGAACTTTTCAACCGATTTGGCTTTTCTTTGCTTTCTCCGATGCAATTTTTGAGGGGCGACCCATTTCGGCTATGCCGAAATATGTGGTCGCCCCTCTGTGCGTTAAGCGTTCTTCGCTACCTTTTTTCATCTCTGCAATTTCCGCTTTCATCATCTTTATCAGCTCTGCGAGCTTTTCTTCGCATTCCTCTCGTGTTTTGCGTACAGTAAACGCTTTAAGAGATATGGCTGTTGCCAATTAGCCTCCCCCACAAAAAAGAGTACCGATGTTCCTTGAAGCAATCAAGGATTATGGTACTCTTTTTACACTTATATTCCTTTTCTCGAATCTCGTATTCACCTGATTTGATAAAATCCCAAACTGCGTGCCCAAAAAGAGAATCCATCGCCTCAACGATCAAAACAATATCAAAGTCCTGCGTTCCGCGAAATTCCAAGCCCGCGTCGTCTAACAACAATCCACACGCAACGCCGCCAATTAGGGTATACTTACCCTCAAATCCCTTAAAATGTTCTTTGAATTTTTCTATTCCTCTTACCATTGGTATTTACCCCTTAAACGGTCTACTTCCATTTGTACTCTCTCATCTTTGTTGTCTTTAAGCGATAATATTAAAGAAATGTCATCTACCATATCGTTAACGGCTAATACAGACGGATCGTAACTCCATTTTTCTACCACAATAGCTTTTTGGGCAATATATAAAGCTTTCGGGACAATGTCTTCCAACCTAAAATGTGTCTTTCGATGAACAGCATAATGTACATCATCTTCCGTGGCATTAAGCATAGTTTTTTTGCTTAGAGCATATAATCCGGAAGTAATATGCTCGGATAATTCAATATCTTTTTGCAAATAAATAATTTTTTCAATTGGATTGATTAAAAAGTTTTCTGCATTTCTTAATAATTCCCCACCATCACTCTCCGGAACTATATATTTTTTTACGCCATCGTTTTCTGCATGAAACAAACCGCAGTCAACCAAAGCCTTATATGCACGTGTCACGGACATAGCCGTGCAATTAATCTTGAGGGCTAAATCCGTAGCACTGATTTTTTGTTTGTTATAAAACATATACAGGAATACAAGTTGTGTTATTGGCGAAAACTTTTCAACTTCTGTTATTTCCTGAAACTTCTCTGTGAGCGAAATTGCAAGAAATGGTAGATATATTTGAGATTTTTCTACAACAAACGGAATATGTTCCTCTATCAGTGTTTTCCTTTGATATTGCGTTATACTTTTCAAGTGAAGTACGATTTGAAGATTTGTTATTTGCTTAATTTTTTGATACTGTTTTTTATACGCAGAAAAGGAAAATTCAAATGGCGTTACAAATAAACATTCTTGGTTTTCAATGATATACTTTTGATATGAATAGTCATTTAAAAGATATTGCGGCATTTTTGGAGGCAAATCATATGATTCTTTTTGAATATTGCATCCAAGAGTTGCTTTTAAGTATTGATCCATAATGCGCCTCTTAATAACATTGTTTTTGATATTATAACATATCAAAGTTAATTTGTCAATATCAATGTTATATTTTGAAAATAATAAATTGGGGAATTTCGACTGAATCATTGTCAAGTAAATTTTGATTTTACTTGACAATAAATTTTTGGAAGTCTTTTTCTTTGATTATTGCGATGCAAATCTTGATTAAACCGTAATATGTTTTTCTTGCATATTTAATAACCGCTTTGACGGCACCTCCACTTCATTTGGGGAACATTTGCATAGATATTTTATCAAAATGTTCCCCAAATTTTCCTCTTTCGTTACACACTCGCCGCCTGTTTTCTTCTCTCCTTTTCCGCTTTGATCTCAGCCTTCATTTCTACGATCAATACTGCGAGTTTTTCCTCGCATTCCTCTCTCGTTTGTGCGTAGATGTTCCGCGAGATACGCTTACCGTCGGCGTTGGTGGGTGTGAACCGCCCTTCGTAGAGGCGGTCGTTGATCATGGTAACGCAACCCGTGCCACTCTTGCGGACTTGCTCTTGCAGGGCTCAAATTTCATCTCTTCTCACAGCATTTTTTCAAAATCGATCTTGACAACCTTTTTGCCGTTTTCGGTTTTGGCATGGTGAAATCTCATTGCACCCATCCAAGAGTGGTAGCTCGGGTAGGAGACGGTCATATCATCATTCAGTCTGACAATACAATTTCTGTGTATGCCTGTTTTGGCAACAGGATCGGTCAACGTGAATCCTTCGTACTTGGCTAAAGCAAAAAAGGCTTCTGCAACCGGTTCGGTGGATAGCTTAACATAAACCGCCTTCTTCTTCGACAGTAAGCTTTTGATAGATCGTTTTTTCATTTTGGTTTTTCTCCCTTTATGTTTATTTTTCCTACAAAGAGAGCATTCAAAAAGCAATCCCATTGTTACAACAGGATTGCTTGTATATCATATCAATCCCATCGTTCAAGCTTTAGCACCTTGCCTTTCGGCAGGTTGCTGTACGGTCAACGGGCTTGTCCCTCACGCACTCTTTATAGGTTATATTTATTATAGCTCCAAAATGCGTTTTGTCAATAGCGGGTCAGCGAAAATCAATTTTATGTTCAGAATTTCTGTGGAACCCGGCGAAATTGAGGGGCAGTCCAGGTTAGGTATTGTTTTTTCCGATTTATCGCATAAATCACTTCCGTGTTGCCCAAAATAAAAAAGATGATACTAAGCCGCCATTGAAGGTAACGATCGTGCTTGATGAACAGACAGAGAAAAGCAATTTGCCGTTTTCGTTCCCGCCCGACGCAATTGTTGTCCTATTGCCGCAATCCACAAAGGAATATCGGCTCCAAAATGGCAAGACCACCTATTACGTGTGCCGAGGGCATAGCTGTCTGCCGCCAAGCAACGACCCCAATGAATTGTTTGAAAATGCGTATACTTAATTACGGAAAGGAGTGATGGATGTGCCCGAAAATAAGGATGTCAAGAAAGAAAAAGAGTCCCAAGAACAAAAGCCTGTTACCAAGCCCGGTGATATCAAGGGTAAGATCGAGCTTCCCGATACCCGTGAACGCAGAGACGGCCCCGGCGGAAATTAAAGAAGATAACGATATTTTTTTTAAAACAGAGAAGCAGCCTCCGAAGGGATTTCCCCTATCGGAGGCTTTGCTTTATAGCATTGTTCCTCCTTGACAATACAAATAAATATGTTGATTTTTTCATTTCCCTCTTGCATTCTGCGGGAAAACGCTGTATAATAAGACAAGGCTTTCAGCGCGTAAACGCTGTATAATAAGGCGGCATATTCAGCGCGTAAACGCTGAATGCAAATTTGAGGGAGGAAAAATGGAGTACATAAAAATAGAGGAAGCGGCGTCCAAATGGGGTTTGTCCATACGCAGAGTGCAGGATCTTTGTAAAATGGGAAGAGTTTGCGGCGCCAAACGGTTTGGAACCAATTGGATGGTTCCTGCCGATGCACTGCGTCCTGTTGACGGCAGAAAAAAGGGATGCAAGGAAACATCCGATACAGTGATTCCTTTGATCCGAAAGAGTCCGTTTCTTGACATGACCGACTTATACAGCACTGCCGGAACGGCGGACGCAGTGATCGATTCACTGGCATATCATCCCGAAGCCCAAGCGCTGTTTTCTGCTGAGATCGCGTACAGCCGGGGACAGATCGATCAGGCGTATGCGCAGGCAAAGCACTTTTTGAAAAAAACCGACGGCTTTTATGCTACGATCTCCAGCGGTATGCTGCTTGGTTTGGTCGCTGTGTGGAAGGGCGATGTTCAGTTATGGTTTCAGGCGAAAAAGCATTTGTATGATACACCGTGGAAAACAGAAATGGATAGAGATATTATTTCTTTGTCGATCGCATCCACGGATCTGTCCATACGGGACACCCGTGATTTCCCGGAGTGGTTTTATAGAGGACGCTTTGAAAATCTGCCGCCTGACGCGCACCCTGCGGCAAGGGTTTATTATGTTAAATACCTTTTGATTTTGGCACAGGAGCATGCGGCGGGACGGATCCAATTGAATGGGGTGACAAAGCTTGGCTTGTTGCATACGCTTCCCTTTATTATGGAGCCGATGATCGCAAAGACCATCGTGGATCAGACGGTCATGGCGGAGATCTATCTTCGCTTGCTGTGCGCGATCACCTACCATCAGATCGGCGATGAGACCAATGCTGTCTATCATTTGGACAAAGCCATTCATCTATGCCTTGCCGACGGACTGTATGGTCCGCTGGTGGAGCATCGCAGACAATTGGGACTGTTCTTGGATGAACGGTTGCTTTTGATCTCCCCCGATGATGCCAAAACAGTCAAGGAGCTTCACAAAAAGCTACACGAAGGATGGGTAGCGATATATAATACTGTTATGGATAACAATGTGTCCGCAAAGCTTTCTGCCAGAGAACGTGAAGTCGTACGGTTGGTTGCCTTTGGGCTTTCGGATGAACAGATCGCAAATCGGCTTCATATCACAAAATCCTCGGTAAAATCCATAATACAAATGGCGCGCAATAAGACGGGTATAAAAGACCGAAACGATTTTGGCTCCTACATATAAATCATCCCCCTTTCCTCCTCTTGGCAGGATGTATTTTGGCAAAAGTTCCTGTATACTGTTCTCACGAAGACGGTATACAGGATTTTTTATTGCAGAGAGGAGGTTTGATATGTCAGCAATTCATGCGCTGCCCAAGGAAGGCGATCTATATAAAACCGTGAAGATCGAGGAGCATACATTCGAGCTTCGATTCGGTTTTTATGAAGACTTTGAAAGAAACAACGGCGACCCGGTTGTGATCTATCCGGATCTGAACCAAAACAAGCTTTATACCAAGGATGGACGGCGGATCGTTACGGCGATTCAAGACCCTTGTGAGTACTATACGGTTCCGAACCGCAGTGCGTGCAATGGATGTTGCAGTGATTGCGCGTATTTCAGCGATCCGGAGGACGAAATAGGGATCTGCTCTCATAGCGGCTTATGTATGGCACAAGGTGATTCGGATGGATAGAATACAGAAAGAATACGGTTGAAAACAGAACAATATAAATTATGATGAAACGTATAGGAGGTTAACTATGACTAGCAAGCAGCACACCAAAAACAGGCTCACAAGTATATTCCTTGTGATTGCCATTTTGTTATCCACAATTTATATCATGCCTTTGGCATCATCTGCCGCAGGCGTAAATGCCAATCGCGTGGCAGATCCGTCAACAATGGACGGTTGGAAAGAATTTTTCCCGATTACGGGAGATATTTCAACCGAAAATGCAGGCGGCGTATGGATGGATAAATCGGTCTTTACCGACGCATCTGCCTTTGCGGGCCTTGGCATCACACAGGATGATCCGGACAGCTTTCTTGTTGCGCTGTCGGCTATTGCATCCAACATGGCTGTCACCGGCGTTGCCAATGCGCCAACGGATACCGTGATCGTTCTGGACTTGTCCAGCTCGATGTACAACGGTTCTGAGCGTAATCCCGACACGGTTCAGACTATGTTGAACTCGGTGAACCAGACTGTTGCTGAGTTACAAAAACTGAATGTTAATAACCGAATAGGTGTGGTTGTGTACTACGGCGGTGTCGATCGCAATCAGTCCGATAGCAGTAACTCTATGGTACTGTTGCCTTTGGATCGATATTCCGGGACGAATACTTACCTAAAGGCAAACCTGAAAAGCGGCGACCTGATTTCTGTTTCGGTTAATTCTAATGTAAAAAATTCTGCAGGCAAAACCATGCCTCAGACCACGCGTGTCGTTACGGATGTTGCCGGCACCTATGCTCAGCTTGGTCTGCTGGATGCGATGAATCAGTTGTTAAACGCGGATACCGTGGTTCCTGACACAGCAGAATACCAGCCCGGCGTTGCCAGAACCCCGATCGTGGTATTCATGTCAGACGGCGAACCTACCGCAGCAACGCATGAGTTTACCAAAAAGGTGACTGCGGGCATGGGTAACAATACCATTAGCATTCGCTCGGCAAACGAGACAGATTTTGTGACTCAGTTGACCGCGGCATATGTCAAGGAAATGGTGGATCAGCACTATGAGCAGATGGATGCACTGTTTTATAGTTTGAGTTTGGGTACATCTGTTAGCCTTGCGGTAATGGAACCTGCCAACAATACATCCGACACGATTGACGATTATTGGGATGCTTTACTGAAAAATGGATCCGTGAACCTCACGGTATACAATTCTCCAAATGGTTGGAGTGCACCAACTGTCAAAAAAACCTATACAGTTTCGACAGTTTCTGTAAATAACACGACATTTCCATCCAGTAAGACGCAGAGAAATTATGTGGATAAGGCCTTCACGGCAAGTACTGCCAACCAACTGTCCGGTGCGTTCAATAACATCATTAGGCAGATTGATTTGGTATCCAAATATATGCCCACGTTAGTTTCCGGCAATGCGGATTTGTCCGGCTATATCTCCTTCGTGGATCGTATCGGCGAGTATATGAGCGTTACCGATATAAAGGGCATTCTCATTGGTAACCATCTGTTCTCGGGTGCTGACCTGGCATCCAATTTTGTGCCAAGCGGCAAAGCGCTGGGAACCTATGAGAATCCCACTGCGCTTGGTATGGAAATGGTGGCGGCGGTTCGCACAAGACTGGGGCTTGACAGTGATGATACAGCCAGAACCCTGATCACGCTGGCTTATGAAAACGGTCAGCTCAGCTATACCGATGCCAATAACTATTCCAACTATATCGGTTGGTATGCCAATGAGAAGGGTGAGTTCCTCGGCTTCTATAACGAGGGCACGACCGACCTTTCCGGTGATACCGACGCCGCATTCATCATCCGCTCCTACGGGTATTTGGGCGAAGTGGACGAAAGCCACGGTGTATCCGAATCGGATATGATGTACGCTACCGTTCAGGTTCGCAAGAATATTAAAACAGGCGAAGAGATCGTGACCTTTGCCATTCCCGCGGCACTGATCCCCATCGTGTCCTATAAAGTGACACTGGATGAGAACGGCGATCTTTCGGATCTTACCGTAGACGGTGCGGTTAACCCTATCCGCCTTGTATATGAGGTGGCTTTGGATGACCACATTAACTCCTTTAATATTAAGGAAATCGTATCTGATGAATATTTGGCAGATGAACACAATGTAAATGCCGACGGAACCATCAATTTCTATACCAATATGTGGGAACATGAAAACACCACCGGATACGGTACCGTCAATACCTACAGCTATTTCAATCCCTCCAGAGAAAACGATAAGTATTACTATCTGGAAGATGCTCCGGTTTACAGCGACAATCAGGGAACGCTTTATATCGGCAGCGACCGACCGGATGCAGAAGGAACCTTCTACCGTTCTTATAGGGTATATAAGAACAACGGCAGTCTGCGCACCGAAACAGTTTACCGTGCACTTTCCGCGGCAGCAAAGAAAACGGCAATGCCTAAGGGCGACGGCAGCTGGTATATTCCCAAGGGGAACGTGCATGTAAACCTTGACGGTTACACTGTGCATAAGAGCAAAAACGAGACCGGTACGCTTACTGAGTCCAACATTCCTTTTGTGGATACCACCAATCACGCCATTAACGAAGAAGGCTATAATTTCTTTGTCGGTGCTACACTGGGTAACAACGGCAAACTGACCGTGCTCCCCGAGACCGGCATCAAGCTGACCAAAACCATGGCGGCAGGCGCAACGGCTCCTACCGAGGCATTTGCTTTCAATATTTATAACATTACAAACAGTGACGATAACAGCACCTATCCCGCATGGCTTGTGAAGGCAGACGGCACAAATGAGGACATCGATATTGTGCTTGACGGCGGCCACGCAACAGTTTATTTAAATGCGGGCGAAACCCTTTATATCGGCGGTATGACGGCAGGGGATACCTTCCGCATCAGCGAAGAAGAGACTGTCGCGTATATCGCTACCGCAATCGGTCTTTCCGATATCGGTACTGTCACTGTGAATCAGTATGAGATCCAATCGGTGTCCTTTGTCAACGACGACAGGGGCACGGGTAACCTGACCATTGACAAAGAAGTTGAGCACGACTTCGGTATGGATTACCAAATTCCTGCCGACAAGGTCTTTACAATGCTGGTAACGCTCAGTGGTGTCGGTACCGCAAATGCCACCTTTGCCGCAGAGCATACCAACGGTAATTATACGAAGATCACAACCGATGAAAACGGACAATTCACCGTTTGGCTGAAACATGATGAGCAGTTTGAGGTCTTTGGGCTTCCTGCGGGAACCACTGCAACGGTTGTGGAACAGGATCCGGCAGACGGCTTTACACCTGTCTATTGGGACAACGGTGTCCCGGGTGACGGCGTTGTAACGGTTATGGAAAATTCCACCGTTTCCGTTATCGTTGTAAACGATTATGAGGGAGCAGAGGTTTATCCCGTCAATATTACCGTTGGCGGAAGAAAAAATCTGCAAAATCAAAATTGGCAGCAGAACTACAGCTTTGATTTTAAGCTTCAGAAATACCTTGGCGATGGAAACTGGCAGGATCTTGGCACCGCGACGGCATCCTATGGCGCAACTACCTTTACCTTTGCCGATGCTTTTGCCAATGAGCGCTATACCAAGGCAGGCTCCTATTACTACCGTGTCATTGAGATCGAGCCTCAGGATCCTCTCGGCGGATTCACCTATGACAAGACCGTGCATTCCTTCTCGGTTATCGTAGGCGATGCTGATATGGACGGACAGCTTGAGATCGCCGATGTGGTTGCTTTCAGACCGGACACTACCTTGGTGACGATCACTGCGGACGGTTGGAATGTAAATACGGAATTCACCAATATCTATTCCATTACCGGCAGTGCAACGGTGACCATTGATCTGAACAAGATGATCACCAACATAGGCGGCACGGCAAAATCCCCGGCAGGCTATACCTTCGGTTTGTATGAAGGCAACACCCTTGCATACACCTCCCCTGCAACCACCGAGCGCGGTTTTGCAAGATTGGTTCTGTCCTATACGGCTCCGGGCACCTATCAATATACTTTAAAGGAAATCGTACCCGCAACTGTTCCCGCGGGCTGGACATACAGCACGCTTGAGATCCCCGTTACGGTTGTTGTATCGGATGACGGCGACGGCACCATTTCTGCCGTTATCTATACCGGTACAGAACAGCCCGCAAATGCAGGAACCTCGATCGAGGTAACCTTTACAAACATTTATGATCCTGCCGATACTGAGCTTGCCATTGATTTTGTAAGCAAGGAGCTCTCCGGCAGAGAATTGAATGATAGAGAATTCACCTTTGAGGTCCAGACGCAGAACGGCGCCAAGGTTCTGGAAGGAACCAACAATAAAGATGGTAAAGTGACCTTTAATGGTACTTTGCAGTTTGACAAGGCGGGTATCTACTTCTATAATATCGTAGAAACAAGCGCAGACGGCAACGGCGTTGTTACCGATAAGACTACTTACCGTGTGACCGTAACCGTAACCGATACAAACGGCAGTCTTACCGCAAGCTATGTGATCGTAAATGCCGCCGGTGACACGATCACCTTCCAAAACAGCTACACGGCAACGCCCACAGAGCATTCTATCGTAGGTAACAAGGTTTTGAACGGCAGAACGCTGATCAACGACGAGTTCTCCTTTGTTCTCACCGAGCAAAGCTACAACGGATCGGCTATTCAGAACCCAAGAAGCTGGACGGTCAAGAATCTGGCTTCCCATACCAACAACATTGTGTTCCCGGCTATTTCTTACGATAAAGCAGGAACTTATGTCTATACCGTTAAAGAGATCATTCCCGATGGAGGAATGGCTTACGGTATCCTATATGATAGCAGAGAATACACCGTGACTATAGTTATAGAGGATAACGGTGCGGGCGCGCTGGTTGTAAGCTCTGAAACAGTCAGCGGCGCGGATACTACCTTGATCTTTGAAAATGAGTACAAGGCAAATCCGACCTTTGCGCAGTTTGCCGGTGATAAGCAGTTGACCGGAAAGGTTGACAATGCTTTAAGCGGCGGCGAATATGAATTTGAACTTTACAACTCCAATGCGGATTGGGAGCGCGGTACTTTGAGGGAAAGCGTGGCAAACGGTGTTGAGGGTGTGATCACCTTTACAAAGATCGACTTTGACACCGCGGGAGACCAGTACTTCCTTGTGGTGGAAAAGAACGGCGGTCAAACCATTGACGGCGTGACCTACGATGATACGGTTTACCATGTGTGGGTGGAAATCACTGACGACCGGAAAGGCCAGCTCCATGCTACCATTCACATTTATGACGGCGAAGGTATCCCGCAGGATAAGATCTCGTTTGTCAATGTTTACGAGATCACCGGCGGTGCAAACGTGACCCTGTCGGGCGAAAAGACCATTGACGGACGCGATTTCAAAGAAGACGACAGCTTTTTCTTCGAACTGTATGAGGCAGACGAAAACTACAACATCCAAGAAACACCCAAAACGACTGTTGCGATGGATCCCGATACCTACGGATACGAGATCTCCCTGGAGTTCACGGCAGCAGATGTGGGCAAGACATTCTACTATGTTGTGGCGGAAAAGGATGCCGGCAAGACGATAGACGGTATTACGTACAGCAGTACACAGTATCAGATCAAGATCGAAGTGAAGGATAACGGAATCGGCGGTATCGAGACCACGGTGACTGTTGAAAACGCAACTACCTCCACTTTGAATTTCGTAAATAAGTACACTGCCGAAAGCGCGACTGTAACTGTTGACGGAAATAAAGAGCTTGACGGCAGAGATCTTTCGGAAGGCGAATTCAAATTCTTGCTGTATGCAGCAGATGAGGCATTTAACATTCTTGCAGGCACAAGTGCAATTACTGCGTTCAACGACGCAGACGGCATCTTCTCCTTCGAAGCCCTTACCTTTACCCAAGCGGGAACCTACCGCTTCGTGATCATGGAAGACGATACTGTTGCAGCCGATCGCGTGATCTTTGACACGACCGTATATTACGTGACCATCGAAGTGACTGATGATACAAACGGCAAGCTCATAGCATCCGATCCCGTCATTCTGAAGCAGGGAGGCACCGATACAGCGGATGCAATCCGGTTTGCCAACGTATATGTGCCCAAGCCCGCTGACATCACCGTACCGATCGATATTCTCAAAACTGTGGTCAATATGGACGCCGAGAGCATCACCCCCGAAGGATTCCGGTTCTTACTGAAGTCGGATCAAGACGGCGATAAGGGTATTATCGTAATGACAGACGCGCAAGGCATGGCGCAGTTTACGCTGACCTTTACGGAAGATGATATCGGCAAGACCTTCTTCTACACGCTCACCGAGATCAACGACGGCAGAGAATACGTGATCTACAGCACCGATGAATACAAGATCGCCATCTCCATTGCGCTGGATGAAGAAACCAATACACTGGTTGCAACCTATACACAGGATGATGTCGCAACCGAACGCTTGAGCGCTTCGTTTGAAAACATTTATGATCCGGACGGCGGCGCACAAACCGGTGATGAAACAATTACCCATATCGTTATTATATTGACCGGTATTTGTGTACTCGTTTCGCTGTATGTTTATAGCAAAAAGCGCAGATGGTTCGGTGTTTAATGGCAATCATCATTCAACTATGTAACAACTAACAGATAACAATAGGCAAAAGTCAGCTCCTCGGGGCTGACTTCTGCCTATTGTGGAGGTTTTACAAGAAAACCCCATGCTTTTGCAAGAGAAGGTCAAGGGGGTTATTGGTATTCTGTGATCAATCGATTTACATACTGCCGCATTTCTTCCTTGCTTTTGACCTTTTGCGTGCCTTTGATGATCTCCTGCTTTTTCTCTTCGTCCAGTTTGGCAAATTGATACATTGCCTGCGGGTTTTCGGAAAGCGCCATACCAAGCGCAATGGGAATTCCGAATTTTTCCAAACCAAATCACCTTCCTTTTCTCTTATTGTTGGCTCGCTTTGTATATTTTATAACGTTGGCGGTGTCGATAAGGAAAAAATATTGCAAAGGAAGAAAAAACCGAGGCAAATGCCATCACGGCGTTTGTCCCGGTTCTTTTCTATATTCCATAATATCTTCTACCTTGCAGTCAATGCCGCATTCTTCCCGCAGTTTATAGGTTGAAATGCCTTTTTGCTCCATCAATTTCCACAGTTTATCAAATACGATCATATTTTCCCCCCTCTTTATGAAAATAGAGGAAAATATGCGTGTTTTTGAATATATGGGGAGTGGGTGTAGCGGAAGACATGATTTTGGTGATTGCTATGGGGGGATGTAATCGGTCAAATTTGTGAAACGAAGAAAGTTTACCAAATTTCCCCTTGCAATCTTTTTCCAAATAGGGTATAATGAAAGAAAGGACAACCTTTGTAAAAAATAAATATATTTCAGGAGGAATTTATCATGGCAAATCGTTTTGTATCCAACCCCATTTCCTATCACGGCAAGGGTGCTATTGCAGAAATTCCCGGCATTATTGCCGCAAAGGGTTTCAAAAAGGCTTTTGTTGCTTCCGACCCCGATCTTGTGAAGTTCGGCGTAACCAAAAAAGTCACCGACCTGCTGGATGAAAAGGGCATGGCATATGAGATCTATTCGGATATCAAGCCCAACCCCACCATTGAAAACGTAAAAAGCGGCGTGGCTGCTTACAAGGCATCGGGCGCTGACTACATGATCGCCATCGGCGGCGGTTCCTCCATGGATACTGCCAAAGCCATCGGCATTATCATCAACAACCCCGAATTTGAAGATGTGCGCTCTCTTGAGGGTGTTGCCCCCACCAAGAATCCCACTGTATATACCATCGCCGTTCCCACCACCGCAGGTACTGCGGCTGAGGCTACCATTAACTACGTGATCACCGACGTGGAGCGCAAGCGCAAATTCGTTTGCGTGGACGTAAACGATATTCCCAATGTGGCAGTGGTTGACCCCGATATGATGTCTACCATGCCAAAGTCGCTGACTGCCGCCACCGGTATGGACGCACTGACCCATGCCATTGAAGGTTATACCACCAAGGGCGCATGGGCACTGCCCGATTGTCTCAACTTAGAAGCCATCCGCCTGATCGCAAAGAGCTTAAGAGGCGCTGTTGAAAACGATCCCGAGGGCAGAGAAGGCATGGCGCTTGGTCAGTTCGTGACCGGTATGGCATTCTCCAATGTGGGTCTTGGCATTGCGCACTCGGTTGCCCATACGCTGGGTGCTGTTTATGATACCCCCCACGGCGTGGCTTGCGCTATGATGCTTCCCATTGTGATGGCGTACAATGCAGACTGCACCGGCGAAAAGTACAAGGCGATCGCTGAGGCAATGGGTGTTGATACTGCGGGCATGGATCAGGAAACCTACCGCCGTGCGGCTGTGGATGCAGTAAGACAGCTGAGTGTGGACGTTGGCATTCCCACCAAGCTTGCCGCGCTGAAAGAAGAGGACATCCAGTTCCTTGCCGAATCGGCATATGCCGATGCCTGCGCTCCCGGCAACCCCAAGGAAGCTTCTTTGGAGGATATCAAGGGTCTGATCCGTCAGCTGATGTAAGATAAAAAAGAACGGAAAAGCGTTGCTTTTCCGTTTTTTTATGTTTTACTGCTCTGTTTTGTCTTTTGGTATCACCAAATTCAGGATGATTGCCACGACAAATACGACAGCTACGCAGTTCTCGGCAAAGATTGTGTAAACGATATCGGGGAAGATTGCAAACATGGCGGGGGCTTGCGTGAAGCCAAGCCCAATGCTGAGAGAAAGTGCGGCAATGGTGATATTGCGCTGAGTGAAGCCGCAGTTTCCGATCATTTGAAGGCCGCTGACGACGATGTTACCGAACATCATAATGGTGCATCCGCCGAGTACCGCTTCCGGCAGGGTTGCCAGTGCGGCGCCGACTGCGGGGAAAAAACCTGCCAAGATCATAATGCCCGCCCCTGTAGCAATGGCAAATCGGTTGACGACCTTGGTCATGGCGATCAGCCCCACGTTTTGGCTGAACGAGGTGATGGGCATACATCCGAAGAGTGCGGATAGTGAACTGACCAGTCCGTCGCAGGCAAGAGCACCTGAAATTTCACGGTCGGTTGCTTCACGGTTGAATGCGGTGGCGGTCAGCGCTGAGGTATCCCCGATGGTTTCGGTGGCGGACACAAGGAAGATCATGGTCACCGAAATGATGGCGCTGATGTTGAAGGTGGGTTTGTAGGGAAGAATTGCGGGAAAGGAAACGATCTCTGCATCTTTGAATGCGGAAAAATCTACCATACCCATGCAAACGGCAATAATGTATCCCACCACAAGACCGAACAGTACCGACAACTGTTTCCAATGCTTTTTGGCAAAGAAATTAAACAAAAGGCAGGCAAGCAGTGTGCAGGTGCCAAGGATCCAGTTTTCTTTGGAGCCGAAGTTTTCGCTTCCCGCTCCCCCCGCAAAGGAGTTGGCACCCACGGACAGAAGGGAAAAGCCGATGGCGGTAACTACGCAGGCAGCCACGATGGGAGCGATGATCTTTCGCCAATATTTTGCAAACAGCCCCAGTAATCCTTCCACGATACCGCCCACGATAATGGCACCGATGACGGTGGGATAGCCGTATTTGGGTCCCACGTAACAGAAAATGGAAACGAAGGTAAAGCTGATACCCATGACGATAGGCAGACGGGAGCCGACGCGCCAGATTGGGAAGATCTGGATGAGCGTGCCGACACCCGCGATGATCATAGCGGTCTGAATCAAATGGGCGGTGTCCGCAGTGGAAAGACCGCAGGTGCCCGCAATGATCATAATGGGCGCGATGTTGGCAACAAACATTGCCAGCACGTGCTGGAGTCCGAAAGGAATGGCTTTCCCGACGGATACTTTTCCGTCCAGAGTGTAGATGTTGTCCATGGATGGATTGTTTTTCTTATCCATTGTTTTGCTCCTTGAATTTGATGGTGCCGTTTTCGCTGTCCATGGAATCTACGATGGCAAGCGACTCCAGTTGATATCCTAGATTGCGGATGACAGTACCACCGATCTGGAAGCCCTTTTCAATGGCAATGCCGATGCCTTCTACGGTGGCGCCCGCAGATTCGGTGATGGCAATGAGTCCTTGCAGGGCGCATCCGTTGGCAAGGAAGTCGTCAATGATCAAAACGTGGTCGTTGGAAGATAAGAATTTTTTGGAAACGATCACTTGATTCTTGCATTTGTGGGTAAACGATTCTACTTCGGCGATGTACATATCTCCGTCGATGTTCACACTCTTGGATTTTTTGGCGAATACCACAGGGACGCCGAAGTGGCGGGCTACCATGCAGGCAATGCCGATTCCCGAGGCTTCGATGGTTAAGATTTTAGTAACTGTTTTGTTTGCGAAACGGCGTTTGAATTCCAGTCCCATTTGATCCAGTAACGCCACGTCAATCTGATGGTTTAAAAAGCCATCAACTTTCAGTACGTTGCCCGGTTTTACAATACCGTCTTTTATGATACGTTCTTCTAAAAAGTTCATAAATGCCTCCAAACAATGATGTGCGACAATTATAGCACATAAAAATGAAAATGTCACTTGTTTTTTTGGTTTTTTGAAAAAAATGTCGAAATATTGCAGATGGGAGGCGCAAGAGAACGGTGTTACGCTGATTTTTTGATCGGATAACGAAAAAGCGAGCGCTGCGGCGCTCGCTTTCCATGATTTTATATTGTATTAGTCAATTTCGATCAGCTCATATTCCTTGCTTCCGCAGCCGATTGCTGCGGCGCAGTCGATGGTGTAGGTGCCGTTGCGGCTCTCGATCCGTTCGATGAGATGGGGCTTGCCGGGATCGGAGCACTGATATACGAGATCGACGCAGGCACGGTCGATGGCGACGGGGTCACAGGAAACAAGAATGCCGATGTCGGCAATGCAGGGATCTTCTGCCACGGCACAGCAGTCGCAGTCCACGCTCATGTTTTTCATGACATTGATGTACACAATTTTTTGATCGAAATGATCCACCACGCTCTTTGCCGCGTCTGCCATGGAGCCAAGGAAGGAGTCGTGATCGGCGCTCCACAGCTTTTCGGGTTCGCCCGCACCGTGTATATAGGCTTTGCCGTATGCGGAAGCTACCCCGATGGAAAGCTGTTTCAGCGCGCCGCCAAATCCTCCCATGGGGTGACCCTTAAAATGGGAAAGCACCAGCATACTGTCGTAATTTTTGAGATTTTTACCCACATAGTTTTCTTTGATGAACTTGCCTTGGGGGATCTCCAATTTCAGATCGGGTCCTTCTGCATCCAGAATGTCCACAGGGAAATATTTGTCCCAGAGGTGGTAGGAGATCAGCTTTTTATGCTTTTCGGTGGTGTTGCGCTGTCCTTCATAGGCGGTATTGCATTCCACTACGGTACCGCCCACATGATCAATGACAGGCCGCCAAAAATCGGGTCTTAGAAAATTCTGATTGCCTTTTTCGCCCGAATGTACCTTGACGGCAACTTTTCCGGGCAGTTCTTTGCCCAATAATATATACAGTTCCAATACCTTTTCAGGGGTGATCGTGCGGGAAAAATAAACAGTTTTACTCATTTTGGATGCCTCCTTGTATAATCTGTTTCTATTATGCCTTGATTTTGGTACAATGTCAAGGGGCGTTCATAATTTTCTTATGGTGGTACATACTGTTTTTGAGGTGAAAGAGAAATGGAATCCATTTGGACAAAAACGGTACGATTGCCCCAATTCCCCGCGCTTACGGGAGATATGAAAACCGATGTATTGATTATTGGCGGCGGCATGGCGGGTATTTTATGCGCTTATATGCTCAAGGAAGCGGGGGTGGACTATGTTCTTGCGGAAGCGGATCGTATTTGCGGCGGGATCACAAAGGATACCACCGCAAAAATTACCTTTCAGCATGGGTTTATATATGACAAATTGATCGGTCGGTTCGGGGCGGCGGGGGCGAAGGTATATCTGGATGCCAACCGTGCGGCGCTTGACAGGTTTGGGCAGATGTGCCGCTTTATAGATTGTGATTTTGAGACGGTTGACTCCTATGTGTATACGAACAACAGGGCAAAAATGGAAGCGGAAGCGGCGGCGCTTAGCCGTTTGGGCGCTTCCTGCGACATGGTGTATTCACTGCCGATTGCCATACCGAATAGGGGGGCTGTACGGGTGAAAGCACAGGCACAGTTTCATCCGCTTAAATTTATAAACGGCATTGCGAAGGATCTTAATATATGGGAAAACACAAAGGTATTGGAACTGGAAAAAGGGGGGGCTGTGACCAATCACGGCAGGATCAAAGCCAAAAAGATCATTATTGCCACCCATTTTCCTATTCTCAATAAACACGGTCTTTATTTTTTAAAGCTGTATCAGCACCGTTCTTATGTGATTGCGCTGAAGAATGCGCCGAAATTTGAGGGAATGTATGTGGATGAAAAAGACAGCGGAATGTCTTTTCGCAGATATGGTGACCTGTTGCTGCTTGGCGGCGGCGGACACCGCACCGGAAAAAAAGGGGGAAATTGGAAAGAGCTTACCGATTTTGCCAAAAAGCATTATCCCGATGCGACAATCACAGCGCGCTGGGCGACGCAGGACTGCATGAGCCTTGACAGTGTTCCCTATATCGGACAGTATGCCAAAAGCACGCCCGATCTGTTTACGGCGGCCGGATTTAACAAATGGGGCATGACCGGGTCCATGGTGTCTGCCATGATCCTTGCGGAAGCGGTGCAGGGAAGAACCCATCCCTATGCGTCATTTTTTTCTCCCTGCCGCAGTATGCTGACCGCCCGGCTGGCTGTCAATGCCGCAGAATCCACATTGGGATTATTAACCCCCACCCTGCCGCGCTGTCCGCATCTTGGCTGTGCTTTGAGATACAATTCTGCCGAACACTCCTGGGACTGCCCTTGCCACGGTTCCCGATTTGACGAAAAGGGAAATCTTATTAACAATCCCGCTACCGATGATAAACATTTTTAATAAAAATCTGCAGCAATCTCTTTTCTTTGACAAAAATATATGCTATAATCAAAGTATTATACCGATTCGGAAAGGAGTATTGCATGAAAGAAAAGACCTGTTGTTTCACCGGGCACAGAGAATTGCCTGCGGATCGCTATTCTGCCATTGCGCTCAAGACCGAAACGGTGATTGAGGAACTGATTCAAAAGGGCTACCGCTATTTCGGTGCAGGGGGCGCGCTTGGCTTTGATACGCTGGCGGCGCAGGCAATACTGCGCCTGCAAAAGCGGTATCCCGAAATTTGCTTGATCCTGGTGTTGCCGTGCCCCGAGCAGAGCGCCGGGTGGTCAAGTGAAAACAAAAGGATTTATGAAGAAATAAAAGCGGCGGCGCATAAGGTGGTCTATACGTCCGAGTCTTATACCAAAGGCTGTATGCACAAGCGTAATCGGCATTTGGCGGATAACAGTTCGATCTGCATTGCTTATTTGACAAAGGAAAAAGGCGGCACTTTTTATACCGTGAATTATGCCCGAAAGAAGGGTATTTTGGTTATAAATGTGGCTGATCTGTTATAGGGCACCTCTGATAAATCTTCTTGTTAATCGGCGCACGCAAAATATGGAGAGATGCCCTATAGAAAACGCAGACAGGGACGCTCGTCGTTCGGAAGGACAGTTTTGCAAGAATACGGTATATTTCGTAAGAGATATGCCGTATTCTTGCTTTTTTAGTTTTTACGCGGTTCTACGGATTTCTTCCATCAATTCAAGCAATTCCTTTTCATCGGGAATGTCAATCAGTCCGACGGCGGTAAAGTAAACATCAAGCTTTACGCGCTTTCTTCCGTCTATCTTCGCGCTCTTGTGAACTTCAATTCGTCTTATAAGTCGATTAACGATTTCGGGAGTTAGCTCCTTAATATCGGTACACTTACGAATGGTTTCAAGAAAAACGCGAAGATCCACCTTGTCTTGCTCCGCTGCCTTTAAGGTTTCTTCAGCCTTTGCCGTAAACGCTATCAGTTCTTTTTGCTCCGCTTCATAATTACCCATCATCTTAGAAAATCTTTCGTCGGGAATTTTACCGAGAACGTTATCCTCATAAATACGCTCAATAAGTTTATCAAGCTCCACGATTCTTCGCTGACTTTTTTCGATATTTGCCTTTAATGTTCTCATATTGGCTGCCTTGGCTAAGCTGTGCTTTTTGGAATACATATAGAGAAACACCGCTTCGTACTGTTGAATGAACAAAGCCACACGCCTTACAAGCTCAAGCATCGTTTCTCTCAAAACCACCTCACGAATGAAGTGGATAGAGCAAGTACCACGATTTTCTTTGTAAGCGGAGCATCGGTGAAATTCTTGGTTTTCATCGACGCTCTTTGCCGCACAGAAATAAAGCTTGGATTTGCAATCAGCACAGTAAAGCAGTCCCGAAAACAGACTCTCTCTGCCCGTGGCGGTATTACGTCTGCGGTTCTCTCGTAATTCTTGAACGCGATTGAAGGTATCCTCATCAATAATAGCTTCTTGCGTATCGGGAATGATCTGCCATTCTTCCTCGGGGTTGTGAACCGTCTTGTGTACTTTATAGCTGACGAGAGTAGTTTTGAAATTGACCGTGCATCCTGTGTACTGTCGGTTTGCCAAGATATGCTCAATGCTAAT
>SVRY01000002.1 GCA_015064585.1 Oscillospiraceae bacterium | reverse complement strand
AATTCAAAATTTTTAAAACCATGAAAAAGACACTCGCAATTGTATTGACCGTTGTTATGTTGCTGTCTGCTATGTCCATGATTTCCTTTGCTGACGGACCCGAGAGCATTACCATCGCTCCTAAGTTCGGCGCATGGGAAAACTGGGCAAACAGCCCTAACAAAGGCGAATACGGCGCTGCAACGCAGTTGCTGATCGGCATTACCAAGGATGGCGGCAAGATCGACATCCCTGCTGACCTGAAGTGGGAACTCACCATTACCGGCGGCGAACAGACCAAGACCATCGAAATGTCTCCCGCTACCAAGGCACTGGATTATGATCTGTACAGATTTGAAACCTGCCTGGGCGAAGGCGAAAATCAGTTTGTTCCCGTAAAGGGCGTTGACTACACCGTTACCGTTAAGGTATACGACGGCGAAACTCTCGCTTACGAAAGTGCTCCTACCGCAGGCTTTACCTGCCCCATGGATCCTGTCGTTCCCGGTGTTACTCCCCTTCCCGGTGACCCTGAAACCACTCAGGAACTGGCTCTGACCCCCATTTTCGGCGTTATCGAAAACTACGGCGGCATTACCTACCTGCTGACCAACTATGCAGGCACCGATCTTAACAAGACCTATATCGAGAAGTGCCTGAAGTCCGGCGACTACACCATGTCTCTCACCGTTACCGATGAAGACACCGGCATTACCTATTTCATTCCCGAATACTTCTTCGATGTAAGCCCCGGAAATGAAATCTACGGCGACTGGTTCTTCCGTTTTGCTCTGGGTCACTACGGCATCACTCTGGAAAATCATAGCTACACTCTGAAGATGGACATCTACCGCGGCGATAAGCTTCTGTACACCGGTACCTCCGCAACCGGCGCATACAAGTCCACTCAGACTGATAACTTCGTTGTAAACGGTGCTATCACTCCCGAAAATATTCCTCATGAGCATAAAGTAATCGGCAGTGCACCGACCGGCGACGCAGCTATCTATGCTACCATCGCAGTAGCAGTTGCAGCAGTTGCACTGGCAGTAGTTTTCAAGAAGAGAGCTACCATCTAATTTAAATTTTATAATTTGAATTACATAAACACTCCTTGGATCCCCAAGGAGTGTTTTTTGATGCCCGATCGGTATTGACATTTAAAAAAAAAAATGATATACTACGAATAGAAAGAATGTGAAAGGAGCATGACAATGGATAGAGATGAATATATTACCGATGCCGAAGTGGTGAAAAGAGCAGAAATTGCGGTCAAACTGGCAATCGAGCATAAGAAAGCCATGAATACTCCCATCGTTGTATACGACAGAGAAACAAGGAAAGTTTGCCATTTGCGTGCTGACGGAAGCAAAACAGAAGTGGAAAACCGAATAAAGCGGGGCAGATTCAGTGAGTGGTCAAAAAATGGATAAGCTGCCGGAAATCATTGTATTTGCAGGTCCTAACGGTTCTGGAAAAAGTACCTTTACCAAATTGTTAAAACCTCCTTCATTTGAATATATCAATGCCGATGAAATTCAAAAAGCACTGAAATGCAGTGTTATGGAAGCTGCTGTCCTTGCGGAAAAGCAAAGAGAAACCTTGCTGAGTAAAAATCAAAGCTTTTGTTTTGAAACCGTACTGTCAACGCCCCGAAATTTGAATCTTTTGAAGCGAGCGAAGGAGAAAGGCTATTTTATACGTTGCTACTATATTTTAACAGCTGATCCCTTTATTAATGTATATCGTGTAAAATCAAGAGTAGCTGAGGGTGGACATGACGTGCCGGAAGAAAAAATAATTTCACGTTATGAAAGAGCATTGCACCTTGTGAAAGATGTTGTTGCGGTGAGCGATATATGTCATATATACGATAATTCTGAATTAAAACCCTTTCGCATTTTTAAAAAGCGCAAGGACATTTGCTATTGCCAAACTTGTGAAGATTGGCATAAAATTGATATTGAATTGCTGACCGGTATCAATGATCCGGTGCAAATCGATCTTAATCAATAATTTTTCAAAATACTGTCTGCCGCCCATGCAAAGCGGTAGGCAGTTTTTTATTCAATAGTGAATAATGAAGAAATAAGAAGAAGTAAAAAACAACTAAACTTTTCCCAAAGTTTTTGATCCAACCTTTTTACAAAAAGGTTGGCGGGGATTGGGGCAGAGCCCCAAATAGAATAATAATAATACAAACAAAATCTTCCAATTGAAAAAAATGCCTTTTCCCCCTTTACAAAACCGGGAAAATCATGTATAATTATACTGTATACATAAATCAAATGGCATTTTTGTACTGACTGGAGATTTGCATGAAAACCCAAATACTGGATCCGCTTTGCCAAGAGAGCATCGAGCAAGCGGCAAAGATCATCCAAGAGGGCGGGCTTGTGGCGTTTCCCACCGAAACGGTCTACGGACTTGGGGGAGACGGATTGTCTGCCGACTCGGCAAGGAAGATCTATGCCGCCAAAGGGCGTCCCTCTGACAACCCTCTCATACTGCATATCAGCGACCCGATGGAAGCGGAGAAGTACTGCTACACCGAGCCGATCTATTATACACTGGCGGCGGCATTCATGCCGGGTCCGCTGACGGTCATACTGAAAAAGCGCCCCATCGTGCCGGATGCTGTCACAGGGGGACTGGACACCGTGGCGATCCGCGTTCCCTCTGACCCCATTGCCCGCCGATTCATCGCCGCCGCAGGGGTACCCATTGCGGCACCCTCTGCCAATCTTTCGGGCAGTCCCAGCCCCACCAGTGCCGCGCACGTCATTTCCGACCTGTCGGGCAGGATCGATGCTGTTTTGGCAGGCGGGGAGAGCGAGATCGGACTGGAATCCACCATTGTCAAGCACGACGGCGATCACCTGACCCTGCTTCGCCCCGGGGCTATTACCCCCGAAATGCTAAGAGAAGTATTTCCCGCAGTTTCGCTTTCCGACTGTACCCTTCGTAAGCTTGCCCCGGGAGAGCACCCGGAGGCGCCGGGCATGAAATACCGCCACTATGCGCCCCACGCCAAAGTGGTCATTTTAGACGGAAAAAAAGAAGACATTTTGGCATTTCAAATGGGAAAACGCACCCTATCTGATGTGGGACTGCTATGTTTCGGCGAGCACTATGAAATGCTTGCGGGCAAAAATACCGAAAGCTTAGGCAAAGACAGTGCGGAAATGGCAAAGAGACTGTTTGCCGCCCTGCGTGCCTTTGATGAAAAGAAAGAAGTAAAAACCATATACGCCGCCATGCCTCCCAAGGACGGCATCGGTATGGCAGTGCGCAACCGCCTTCTCAAAGCGGCGGGCTTTGATGTAATGAAAGTTTAAGAGGTATTCAATTGGCTAAAAAGAAAAAGCAGGCAGAGCTACTGCCCCCGCGGGAGTCCGAGGCGACCGATCAGATCATCACCGAAACCATCGAAAAAAACTATATGCCCTACGTGATGACGGTGATCATCTCCCGTGCCATCCCCGAGATCGACGGCTTTAAGCCCTCCCACCGCAAACTGCTGTACACCATGTACGATATGGGTCTGATGCACGGTCAGTTCACCAAATCGGCAAACGTGGTGGGGCGGACCATGCACCTCAATCCCCATGGCGACGCCGCCATATATGAAACCTTGGTGCGTCTGACCCGTGACCACGAAGCGCTGCTGCACCCCTTTGTGCAAAGCCAGGGAAGCTTTGGTAAGCATTACAGCACCAGCGACATGGCATACGCCGCCCCCCGTTATACCAAGGTAAAATTAGAGCCCTTCTGCAATGAAATTTTTGCGGGAATTGATAAGAATGCCGTGGATTTCGTACCGAATTACGACGAAACCATGGACGAGCCCACCCTGCTTCCCACCACCTTTCCCAATATCTTAGTCACCCCCAATATGGGCATTGCCGTGGGTATGGCGAGCAATATCTGCTCCTTTAACTTAGGCGAGATCTGCGACGGCACCATCGAAGTGTTAAAAAATCCGAATACCGACGTGGACCGTATGCTGGAGATCGTCAAAGCCCCCGACTTTGCAGGCGGGGCAAACCTGATCTACGACCGCGCCGCCCTTGCGGAGATCTACCGTACAGGAAAGGGAAGTGTCAAACTGCGTGCGCGCTATAGCTACGACCCCGACGCAAACTGCATCGACATCGTGCAGATTCCATACAGCACCTCCATTGAGCTGGTGATGAAGCGCATCACAGAGCTGGTGAAGGAAGGAAAACTCAAGGAAGTCACCGACTTCCGCGACGAGATCGACATTAGCGGTTTTAAGCTCACCCTCGATCTGCGCCGCGGCACCGATCCCGATAAACTCATGGCGAAACTCTTTAAGTCCACACCGCTTGAGGACAGCTTCGCCTGCAATTTCAATGTGCTTATCGACGGCACCCCCCGCCAGCTGGGTCTGGTTCCCCTCATTTCCGAGTGGATCCGCTTCCGCCTGGGATGCGTGCGCCGTGAACTCACCTTTGAAAAGAAGAAGAAAGAAGATAAGCTTCACCTGCTCTTGGGGCTTGGCAAAATACTCTTGGATATTGACCGCGCCATCAAGATCGTGCGGGACACCAAAAATGAAAAAGATGTGGTGCCCAACCTTATGGAAGGCTTTTTGATTGATGAACTGCAGGCGGAATATATCGCCGAGATCAAACTGCGCCACCTCAACCGTGAATATATCCTCAACCGTATCAAAGAAATAGAGACCTTGCAAAAGGAAATTGCAGAGCTGGATAGCCTGCTTTCCTCCGAAACCAAGCTGAAAAATTTGATTGTCAAACAGCTAAAAACGATCAAGGAAAAGTACGGCATCCCCCGCAAGACCCACATTTTGTACGACACGGTGGATGAAATAGAAGAAAGCGAAGAACCGGCGGAAGAATACCCCTGCCGCTTCGTGATGACAAAGGAAGGCTACTTCAAAAAAATCACCCTGCAAAGTCTAAGAGGCAACGACGAGCAAAAGACCAAGGAAGGGGACAGCGTAATCTATAACGCCGACGGCAACAATCGCGACGGACTGCTCTTCTTCTCGGATAAAGCCAAGTGCTACCGCGCTTTGGCAGACGATTTTGCCCCCACCAAGGCATCCTCCATGGGCGACTTTATCCCCGCCAAATTGGGCTTTGAACAGGATGAAAAATTCCTTTTCATGCTCCCTGTCACCGATTACAGCAAGGGAAGCCTTATTATGATCTTCCAAAACGGCAAGGGCGTGGCTGTGCCTCTTTCTGCCTATGAGATCAAAGGCAACCGCCGCCGCCTCACAGGTGCCTACAGCGACGCAAGTCCCATCTGCGCCATGTTCTATACCGAAAAAGAGCCCATAGAACTGTTGCTGGTATCAAGCGACCATAAGGCGATCCGCCTGTCCTCGGCTCTCATACCCGAAAAAACTACCCGTACCGCAGGCGGCGTCACCCTCTTTACCCTGAAAAAAGGTGCCGCGATCACCGAGGTAACCACCGACGTGGATCGCTACAACGGCCCCAAATCCTATAAAAAGGTGAAGATTCCCGCTACAGGCGTTCCCATTGTCACCTTTGACCCCGAAAAACAGCAGATCAAACTAATATGATATTTGTTATTATATTCGGGGTTTCACCCCAAGCCCCACCAACCTTTTTGTAAAAAGGTTGGACCAAAAACTTTGGAAAAAGTTTTGATTTTTACCTCTTCACTCTTCACTTAATTTTGGGACACCTTCCCCAACTAACCGATAAGCACAGTTTTAGGGTAGGTTTTTTCCCTCGAAGGGGGGAAAATCCGTGGGGAGGTTTTGACGGTGGCAAAAACGGAAGCTTGGTTCCGGTTTTTGATCCCGTCAAAACCGAAGAAACTTTTCTAAAGAAAAGTTTCGCGCCCTAAAACGAAAATCCCAAACAGATCCCTACCCCCTTTTTCAAAGTTTTTGGGGCTCTTAACCCCTTTTTTCCAAAAGGGGTTGAGCGGGGCACGGGGCAGAGCCCCGATATCGTAAACCTGGGCACGGGGCAGAGCCCCGATATCGTAAACCTGGGCACGGGGCAGAGCCCCCATTCACAGCGATCGTCCCCCAATTTCCCTGCAAAAAGTAATTATTTTACGGAGAATTTATGAAAAAACACACACTATTAACAGTTGTTTTGGCTTTCATAACATTATTATCCATTGTAGTATCGGTAATTGCCTTTGCCGACGACGGCAATACCGTTCGGCTGGTATCTATGGACTACGTAGAGCAAAGCCTGTTGCCCTCCCTGCAAGAGCAGATCAGAAACGAGGGAGCACAGTCGGTGCGCACAGAGCTTGACGGCATACAAGCCGCCATTGACAGTCTGAACGCCGCCTTGAACGGCGGTAGCGGCAGCTCGCTTGGCGAGGAGCTTGCAGCCATCAAAGAGCAGATCGCGTCCATAGAAAATACCCTTGGCAGTCTGGCAGACCATCCCGATCTCAAGAAGGCTCTGTCGCTCTTGGAACAGCGGGTCAGCGATTTGGAAGGCGCATCGGCAATGCTGCAGCAGAGTGTTGACGAGCTGCTGTCGGGCATGCAGGATCTTGGCGGCAGAGTGACCTCTTTGGAAGAGATGGCAAACAATCTGCAAAGCGAACTTGCAAACTGTAGTGTCCTGCTGTCGGGCAGGCTGGATCTGACCGAGGGCAATTTAGAATTGCTTAGCAGGGAGCAGGCGGCACTGAAAGAGGCGCTGGATGCACTCAAGAGTGACCATAGTGCACTGGATGCCTATCACACCGCAATAAACGAACGCATCGCCAACCTTTCGGAAAACGCCGATACCGACCGTGCACAGCTGGCGGCTTTACAGCTAAAAGCCGATCAAATGAGCGAAAAACTAACCGAAAACAGCCGTCAGTACGGCGAGCTGATCGACGGTTATAACGAATACACCAAGACCTTAGCGGCGCTGAAAGAGGCTTCGGGCGTGGGCAGTAATGCCTTTTCCATGATCTTTTTGCGCGAAGGGGAGATACTATACTGTAAAGGACTGCCCGGAGACAGCATGGAGCTGATCCTCTGCCGCGGCGATCTGGCGGTAGTCTCGCCCATTGCCACCGAGGGACTCATGGATCTGACCGACAGTGTGGAATTACTGGACGGCAGAGAAGTATCGGCATATCATTATTTATTACTTGCCGGCGGAAGCGACGGCAGAGGTGTTGTTTCCCAATCGGGAGACGCATGGATTCTTGTGAGAGGAGAGTACGAAATTGGCTAACAATCAACATTCGGGCAATAAACTTTGGGTGCGCGTTATGTGCCTTGCCCTTGCGTTTTTGATGGTAGCGTCGGTGGGCTATGTGCTGATCGATATGCTGCTGCATTGAGGCGCCCATGAAAGGACATTTTAAAAATTATACCGCCTTTTGGAGCAGGGTAAACCGTATATTGTCGCTGTTTTTGACTTTGGTGATCCTTGGCTGTTTCCTGTCCATTTTTGTGTACAGCCGTGTAACAAGCGGAGCAGAGAAGGATGACGGCTTTGTGCCTCCCGTTGCCTCGAACTATGCCGAGCCCATGGTACGGGTAGGCATGGTATACGGCAGTTCCGTTCGAAGCAGTTATGCCTTTACAAGCGACGGCATATTGAATTACGGATATAACACCCATGATAAGTCGGAGTTTACCCCCCTTGGCTCTCTGCCTGCGGGCAGTTATACCGTTAATAATGCAGGTGGCTGCACCCTGTGTTTTGCGGGCAGCGGCGAAAACAGCGAAGCGGACTATCAGTCACTGTATCAGCAGATATGTTCCCTCCTGGGGGAGGACGCAAGCGGGCTTTACCCCATGATCAAGGACGGAGTGCAGATTTTGTGTCTTGGCAATTACGATACAGAAGCGAAAGCGCAGGCGGCGGCAGAGCTGCTTTGCGAAAGATACGGTTTTTCGTTTTCGGACGGCATATCCCCGCTCGGCGACAATGCCGACCCCGCCCCCCTGTACACCCTTTCGGTGTACGCCTTTTCGTCTGACCACAGCCTATGGTTAAAGGACAGCGGGGGAAAGAATGCCGTGGCATATGACAGCGATAGTGACAGCGATCCCCGCCGTCTGGCAGTGTGCCCCGATTTGGATATGGGATATTATATCATCGTGGGAAGCGACCTGTACGAATCCTTTTTTGAATTTAACCGCTATGTGGCAGGAAATTACAACGGCGTCTCGGTGATCACGGTCATTCCGCTGGAGACCTATGTCAAAGGCGTGCTGTCTGAAGAGCTGTACACCTTCTGGGATCTGGAAGTGCAAAAGGCATTTGCGGTCATTATCCGCACCTACACCCTAAAAAACTGGGAAAAACACAGCGCCTACGGCTTTTCGGTTTGCAATAATACCAACTGCCAGGTATACGAGGGTTGCCGCAAGGTAAACGATACCATCCGCGAAGCGGTGAAGGATACCCGCGGTATCATTCTCACCGACGAAGGAAGTGTTGCCGCCATGAACTACGCCACAGTGGGCGGGGGCAGTACGGTAAACTGTGAGGAATCCTGGGTTTCCCCCAGAACCTACCTAAAGGCAGTGGCGACCCCTTGGGAGCGCTACCGTGACTACGGCAGTCTGACCATTGGCGGTACATGGCATCTGGAATTGACAGGCGAGGAGCTTTATCAAATGCTAAGCCCCTATTACAGCCAGCTCAAGGGCGAGATCGTGGATGTGAATATCGACGAGTTCTGTACCAATTCCTCCTATGTGCTCAGTTTGACTGTCACCGACCTGTACGGAAACCAAGTCACCATGCGTAAGGCGGATACCATCCGCAACCGTCTGGGACTTCGAAGCGGTAACTTTGTCATCGGTAAAGCAGGGCAGACAGTCAAAGCACCTGTGTATGAGCTGGACTGCTATCCCTCCATCTATAACGAAACACGCGACTTTGCAGTGTACAAAAAAACAGGAGATGTAACCTTCCTTGGCATTATGGCAAAGGGTGCACAGCGCCTTTTGTCGGGGATCGTGCAGGTGGTGTACCCCGATGGGGAGCTGTCCCATGATATCACAGGGGCGGAAAGCGAGATCATTATGCCATCTGACTCCTATAGAGTCAACGAATCAGGACTTCCCGATATCCTTGACGGCGAAACCGTGATGTATTATGAATACATCAATTTGATCAGCGAAAATGACAGAGATGATGTGTTTATCATCGAGGGTAAAGGCTACGGCCACGGCATCGGTATCTGCCAGTACGGCGCTTGGGACCTTGCCGCCGCCGGCTACGACTACTTGACCATTCTGCGCTATTACTTCAAAGATGTTACCTTCGGTAAAGTCACCGATTTTATCCATTGAAAAACAGCACCCGCCCGGGTGCTGTTTTATTATTATTTTATTATATTTGGGGTTTCACCCCAAACCCCACCAACCTTTTTGAAAAAAGGTTGGATCAAAAACTTTAGGAAAAGTTTTGTGTTGTTTTTTACTTCCTCTTGCCTCTTACTTCATACCTCTTACTTCTTACTCCCCCTTGGGCAAGCCCCACCAACCTTTTTGTAAAAAGGTTGGATCAAAAACTTTAGGAAAAGTTTTGTGTTGTTTTTTACTTCCTCTTACCTCTTACCTCTTACCTCTTACCTCTTACTTCTTACTTCTTACTTCTTACTTCTTACTTCTTACTCCCCCTCGGGCAAGCCCCGCCAACCTTTTTGTAAAAAGGTTGGATCAAAAACTTTGGGATGATGCGGAAAATTATTTTTTAATTGTACTTCTTTTTTTCGCCTTCCGAAAGTCCCTAAAAACCCAAGCACCGTAAACCGAAAGCCCCCCGGCTGTAATGCCAACGGCAACGAAAAGAGCGATCAAATAAATGGGTATATGATGATATTCCACCGGGAAGGAAACAATGTGCCCGCAGACAGAGCAGCTATGCTGAGCAGTATCATGCTTGACTATGCCGTCGCCTAAGGTGTGTGCCATGCTCTCCATTTCCACGCCGCAGGTGGCGCAAAGGTGGTAGTGATAATGATCATTTGCAAAGTAGCGCATGTGCGCCGCGCTGTGCTCGGGGGTGCTTTGGGTGACAGTGGGGACGCCAGCCATGCCGCAATCGCAAAAGCGGTATCGGATGATGACCCCTTGGCAGGTGTTTTCCATGGGGATGAATTCGGTTTCGTCAAGCGTAAAGCTGTGCTCTTTGTGGTGCAGATCGATCAGCGTGGGATAGGGATAATCTCCTTTACCCATTTTCCATGTGTCTCCAAAATTGAGTGTGTAGTTTTCCTGATTTGCCATTTGCAAAAGGTCAAGCTTTGAAACGTTTTCATTGTCAAGGGTGGTTTTCCCGATGTTTTCGTTGCCGGCAGCGTTCTGGTTGGTGCCGTTTTTGTCCTTTGCACTGCCTGTCAGGTAATAGCAGTTTTCCAAATTGAGTATCATATTCCGCTTACCCGCAATGGCGCCCACATAGTGAGAGGCAATGATATTTCCTACATTGTAGCACCCATAGATTTTATTATTTTTCAGATCTCCGCAGATCCCTCCGGCCAAACTGCTATCAACGCTGATATCTCCCAGGTTATAGCAGAAGCGAATTTGAACATCGCTTTCTCCCGCAATGCCGCCTGCCATGATGCCAAAGGAGCGCACCGTGACTTTACCGCTGTTAAAGCAGTTGAGTATGATGCGCGAGCTGTATTCGCCAATGATCCTGCCTTTGCCGACAATGCCGCCCACAGACGAACCATCGCTTTCCACCAAGCCTGTGTTGGCGCAATAGGATGCGTGACCTAATCCGCAAATTCCCCCCGTATATTGGGCGGATTCGCTTTCCGTATGCGTAGTGAAGACCGTACCGCCATTGGTGCAGTATTCCACGACACCTTGACCGATAATGCCCCCCACATAGCGCACGCCCGTAACATTGCCGCTGTTATGGCAGTGGCGCAGGGTAATTTCCGATGCGCTGTTGGCGGAGGAGGCGATGCCCCCCACATAGCGTACGCCCGTAACATTGCCGCTGTTGTGGCAGTGCTCTGCGCCTCCGCGATAGACAATTCCCCCTGCCATATCATAGCCCGCCACACTGCCCCTGTTTTCGCAGTAAAGGGCATTGCCGCTGCTCACAATGCCCGCGGCGTGCTGTGATCCGATATAGCCGTCGTTGAAAGAGTAGGAAACATTGCCTTCTGCGGCAATGCCGCCTGCGGTTTTTCCGAAGACACAACCCTTGTTTTGGCAGAAAAGTGCCGAGCCGCCCCCTATAATTCCCCCTGCATTCTCAACACAGAGCAGGATGGCACCGCTTTGTACATTCACAGCTTGATACATTTGCCCCGCCGCAGTACCCACAAAATGATCGCCCACTAGAAGGGAATTTTCAATTTTCAGATCCACAATGCGACCGCTGCCGCAGCCGAACAGTCCTTGGTATTTGTTTTCACTGCCGATTGCCACAAGACCCGAAATGGTGTGACCGCCGCCGCTGAAATGCCCTTTAAAGGGCGTTTTTTCATCCTTTCCGATGGGTTGCCATTCATGCAGTGTCCCGGTATACGCCTCCAGTGTTTTGCGTATAAACTGCGCTTGGCTTGCCAATTCTGTTTCGGGATCAAAGATATCGAAACTGATGGAACCGTTTTCGTCTTTCATTTGAACGAGATTGGTTCCTTCGGTATAGGATATGGAGTCATCATTGAGCGCAATGTCATTGCACAGCAAAATGAATTTTCCCAAAAAATTGTCGCCGCCATTGACTCTTGCGGCAAAATAAGCAAGCTCTTCGGGGGTACGGATCAGGTAGGGATCGTAGTTCGTTCCCGTTCCTGCAAAGAATCCTTTGGCAGTACCGCCTTGCCATGCCTTACTCTGTTGCACTTCACCCTCACCATGGGCAGGCAAAATAACAGCGCAAAAGAGCAGCGCCAATATGATTCCAAAAGAAAGCAATCTTTTCATATATCACCTGTTAGGATTCGCAATAGTATTTTCTTCATTATACTATAAAAGAATGCGAAAATCAACTTCTTCTTCAATTTGGGGCACCAAAATTCCCAAAAACTTTGAATAAGTGTGTGCAGGCTTTGTTTGTGCTTTCCGTTTTGGGGGCAGGTTTTTTCCCACGAAGGGGAAAAAGCCGTGGGGGAGGTTTTGACGGCTCAAAAAAGGAAGCTTGGTTCCATTTTTTGAGGCGGTAAAACCAAAGAAACTTTTCTATAGAAAAGTTTCGCGCCCCAAAACGGAAAACCCAAACAAAGCGCAAATCCATTTCCCAAAGTTTTTGAAATTCCAAAAAACTTTTTCCAAAAAGTTTTTTGGTGGGGATTGGGGTGAAACCCCAATATCGTAAACTCAGGGGATTGGGGTGAAACCCCAATATCATAAACTCAGGGGTATGGGGTGAAACCCCAATATAATGACCCAATACAATAAAAAACCGACTCGGGGATTTTTTTCCTGTCCCTCGCATATACATAGTGAAAAAAACACGCCGAGGTAAGTGCCTATGACCAAACAACAAGAAAAAGCGATATATGGCCAAAGCGAAGCGCAGGCGCAGGCGTCGCGGGAGAAATACGGCGCCAACCGTCTGCCCGTAAAGCCCCCCAAACCCTTTTACCGTATGGTTTTGGAAAATCTTTCCGACCCCATCATCAAGATCCTGCTTGGTGCGCTTGCGCTGAACCTTTTGTTCACCTACCGCCATATCAACTGGGCGGAAAACATTGGCATACTCATGGCGGTGGTGATTGCCACGCTGGTGTCCTCGCTGTCCGAGCGGGGCGGGGAGAAGGCTTTTCAAAAAATGAACGAACTTGCCGGCGGGCAAATGGTATTTGTTTACCGTGAAGGTGTGTGCAAGCAGCTGCCCTCTGAGGAGCTGACGGTGGGAGACTATATACAAATCGGGGCGGGCGAGCGGGTACCTTGTGACGGCAGGCTGGTTTCGGGAAAGCTGTCGGTGGATCAGTCGACGCTCAATGGGGAATCCGCACCTGCAAAGAAGTACCCCTGCGAAGGGGGGGACGGCACGCCGGACGACATGGCAATGCTGTTTACGGGCAGTACGGTACTGAAAGGAAGCGGCGTTTTTGTGGCGCAGGGTGTGGGGGAACACACCTTGTACGGCGGTATTGCAGGGCAATTGCAGGAAGAAAGGCGGGAAAGCCCCATGAAGTCGCGGCTAAGCGCCCTTGCGCGTACCATCAGCCGCATGGGCTATATTGCGGCGGCGGCGGTGGGATTGACCTACTTTGTAAGTGCCCTTGTGCGCGGATGCACAGGTACTGCCGAGATAATTGCAAGGCTTTCGGATCTTTCCTTTGTGTTCTCCCATCTGGTCAGCGCCTTGACAGTGGCGATCACGGTGGTGGTGGTGGCAGTACCCGAGGGACTGCCCATGATGCTCACGGTGATACTGTGCGCCAACATGAAGCGTATGTACCGTGATAATGTGCTTACGCGCAAGCCCATCGGCATTGAAACGGCAGGCAGTATGAACATTCTGTTTTGCGACAAAACGGGTACGCTCACCACAGGGCATCTCACCATGGAAGCATTGTACTTAGGAGATTTATCCTGCTTCGCTTCGGCAACCTCACTGCGCCAAAGTCCGCTGTACCCTCATTTTGCCCTGCAAGCCTTCTACAATACCGAAGCATACATCCATGAAGGAAGGGCTGTGGGGGGCAATGCCACCGAGCGGGCTTTACTTGACTTTATCATCAGAGGCAAGCCAAGCGGTGTGCAGGTAACCGACCGTCTACCCTTCGATTCCGCCTATAAATTTTCGGCAGTTTCTCTTTCGGGTCTGCGAGAGCCCCTTTGCCTGTACAAGGGTGCCTCTGAGGTTTTGCTGGGCAAATGCCGTAGTTACCTTTCCGCAGACGGCAGTGTATGTCCTCTCACAAACACAGAGAAGGTGCAAAAATCCATAGATGAAGCGGCAATGGGCATGGGAAGAGTGATCTTTTTTTGTTATGGCAGAGAAATGCCCAAGGGAGAAGTACCCCCCGACGATCTGACCATGCTGGGCTATGCACTGCTGCGGGACGAAATACGCCGCGGCGTGCCCGAAGCCATTCGCAAAATGACAAAGGCGGGGGTACAAACCGTCATGGTCACAGGCGACAGCCGTCAAACTGCCGCCGCCATCGCCCAACGACTTGGCATGCTATCAGGAGGGGATGAAGGGATCATGGAAGGAGCGGCGCTCAAAGACCTTTCGGACAGCGAGCTTTCCGCCCTGCTTCCCAAACTGCGCGTGGTGGCAAGAGCACTGCCGGGCGATAAGAGCCGCCTGGTGCGCTTGGCGCAGGAAATGGGCCTTGTGGCAGGCATGACAGGGGATGGTGTCAACGATGCCCCCGCACTGCGCATGGCAGATGTGGGCTTTGCCATGGGCTCAGGTACCGATGTTGCCAAGCAAGCGGGAGACATTGTCATTTTAGATGACAATTTTATTTCCATTCTGCGGGCGGTACTGTACGGCAGAACCATTTTCCGCAGTGTGCGCAAATTTATCGTCTTTCAGTTGACCATGAATCTCATGGCGGTGGGAGTATCGCTGTTCGGTCAGCTGGCAGGGATCCGCACCCCCGTCACGGTCATTCAAATGCTGTGGGTGAATATCATCATGGACACCTTAGGCGGGTTGGCGTTTGCGGGAGAAGCTCCCTGCGAGGTCTATCTGAAAGAGAAGCCCAAGCACCGAAACAGCCCTATTCTAAACGGCAATATGATCAAGCGGACGATCATTATGGGAGGATACTGCATCGGTATGGCAACCTTGTTTTTGTATTCTCCCCGTATGCGCGCCATCTACCGCTATGGTGAAGACCCCACCCGCCTGCTGACGGCATTTTTCGCCTTGTTCATTTTCTGCGGCATTGTCATTTGCTTCACTGCCCGCAGTGACGGCAGAGGGATCTTTTCGGGGCTCATTCAGAATAAAGCCTTTGGTATCATTATGACTGCCATTTTCATCGTACAGCTTGCCATGCTGTACTACGGAGGAAGCGTTTTCCGCTGTGTACCCCTGTCCCCAAAGGAGCTTGGATATAGTATGCTGTTTGCGCTAACCGTTTTGCCGGTCAATCTTTTTACAGGTCTGTTTTTAAAACTCGGAAAAAAGCAGACAAAAGGTTCTCTTCGCGGCGAAAAGGCAAAAAGAGAAGGGAAAAAGGTCGATAATCTTTTGTAAACTTTTAATGAACATCCTTGCAATTCACGCGGGAGTGTGTTATAATCAGTATAAAAAAGCTATCATCCGCCGATCATGGAGGTTAAATATATACATATGTTGAAAAAAATGAAATGGATACTGTTTATGCTGTCGCTTGCGGCTTTACTTTGTGCCTGCGGCAAGGAACAGAGCCCGAAAGACGAAATAAATGATCCTACCAATGAAGTAACCGATCCTGCCACCCCCGAGATCCCCACCTTTACCTGTGACCATGAGGCGGCGATCGATGCAGCCATCGAGCCGACCTGTACTGATCCGGGACTGAGCGAGGGAAGCCACTGTAATTTGTGCGGTGAGGTGCTGGTTGAAACTGAAATCGTTCCCGCCCTGGGACATGACTACGCCCCTGCCACCTGTACCGAGCCAAAGCACTGCTTGCGATGCGGTGAGCATACAGGCAAGGCAAACGGCCACCATATGACCCCTGCCACCTGTACTGCACCCGCAACCTGCGTAAACTGTGAGTATACCGAGGGGGAAAAGCTGCCGCATATCCTGACCGAAGCCACCTGCACCGAAGCACCTACCTGTAAGGTTTGCGGTGAAACTGAAGGCGAAGCCCTTGGCCACAGCCCCACAGAGCCTACCTGTACAGCCCCCGGTATTTGCACCGTTTGCTTTGAAACGGTGGGAGAAGCCAAGGGACATAAAGCGACCGAACCCACCTGTACCGAGCCTTCTGTCTGTAACGTGTGCGGCGAAGAGCTGGCAGATGCGCTGGGACATCAATTCAAAGATAAGATCTGCTCGGTCTGCGGTATCCTGCAGCCAAGTGAAGGATTGGAATTGACCCTTGTGGGTACAGAGTACATTGTCACAGGCATGGGCAGCTGTACCGATACGGAGCTGGTGATCCCCCATGAAGTGGACGGAATCCCTGTCACCGCCATTGGCGCAGGTGCATTTTCCGGTCAAAACGCTATCATTTCGGTGGTCATTCCGAACAGTATAATGGTGATTGAAGAAAACGCCTTTGCTCTGTGCGCTTCTTTGAAAGAGATTGTTTTCCCCGAAACGTTGAGCGAAATTCGCGCGTTTACCTTCTATCAGTGCACCTCTTTGACCGAAATGGTTCTGCCAAAAGGGGTTATCACCCTGGGCGCGGGTGCATTTAGCGGCTGCAGCGCACTTTTGCAGATCGAACTGCCCGCAGGATTGAAGGAGATCGGCAATAATGCCTTTGCCGATTGCAGCGCGCTTTCCTATGTACCTCTGCCCGAGGGTCTTGAAAAAATCGGCGATTCCGCTTTTGAAAACTGCACCTATATCACAGTCATCACCCTGCCTGAAAGCCTAAAGTGTATCGGTGTCGGTGCTTTCCGCGGATGCAGTGCGCTGTTGACAGTAAACCTGCCCGATAGCATTACCGAAATCGGAGAAAGTGCCTTTGAAAACTGCACTTCGTTAACGAAGATCACCCTGCCTGCCAAGTTGACCGTGCTGTCTGCCTATACCTTCAGCGGCTGTATAAAGCTTTCGCAGATCGTTTTACCGGACACCCTTACAAGCATTGAAGAAGGCGCCCTACGCGGTTGTACTGCGCTTGCGAAGATCAACCTGCCCGAAGGACTGACCTATATCGGCAAGGGTGCACTTCGCGGATGCAGCGCCCTTACCGAATTGATCCTGCCTTCCTCTCTGAATGCCATTGAGGATTGGGCGTTCTATGAATGCACCTCCCTTGCAAAGGTAACCATGGGGAAGGATGTTGCCCGTATCGGCAGTCTGGCATTCTACCTCTGCCGTAAACTCACCTCCATTGGCTATGCAGGCTCCGGTGCCGATTGGGCTACCATTACCCTTGGCGGTAACTGGGCATACTACAGCGGCATTAAAACCATCACCTGCCGCGACGGCAATGTCACCCTGTAAGTTTTTGGTATCTCGGCAAAAATACACGCCAATGCCGCGGCTTCCAAAGAACAGTTTTTAAACCGACTTAAAAAATAAGGACAGAGAATGTTTTACGTTCTCTGTCCTCTTTTTATCGATAGGTATCATTTCTATTCAATTTCAAAACGGTCCTTGAGAGTTTGTTCCACAGCTATCCATAACCATATTTCTTTTTGGATGAAATTCGGGAAAACAAAATAAAAAGTAGTCGCACTCGTCGCAACAACACTCAAAGCCTTGCGTTCCGTTACCAAGACAAACGGTAGGCTCTCCGGGCATCAGTTCTACACCGGTAATATCTAAAACCTTTTTTGGAATATTCGTACTCATATATCACCTATCGGCATATAAAAAAGGTGCGCAACCGAAGCCACGCACCGAAAAACGCAAACCCCGATTGTTGTCACACAAACTAACCGGAATCGGAATATTTCAGCCATACCCAAATTAGAGGAGCCTGCGTTTTTACCAAGTCCATAAATTTAGGTATGTCTAAAAAAGGGTATAATATCCCTATATACAGAAAACACCCCTGATACCGATTATTTAGTTTGTGTGACACAGTTATTGTATCACATCATCAAGCATTTGTAAATGCTTTTCATAAAATTATATAAAATCACTTTCCGAATTTGCTCATATATCCCCCTATCAGCATATAAAAAAGTGCGCAGCCGAAGCCACGCACCGAAAAACGCAAACTCCGATTGCTGCTACACAAAACCAGATAAACGGGATAATGGTATCCGACATACTACCTGTTGGAATTTGCGCTTTTACCAAATTCAAAAGTAGTATGCCTAAAAAAGGGTATAATATCCCCTATATAATAGAAAAACCATTAGCCCTAAAAGTTTATTCGGTTTTGTGTAGCGCCTCCATTATATCATAAGATTCGCAAAACATCAAGCAATTTGGAGAAAAATAATTTAATAAAAACACCTTCAAAACGAATTATACACCTTCATTTTTTCCTTGATCAATCTAAGTTATAAAGAAAATAAAAATACGGCAACCCTTTTGCGATATGCCGTATTCTTAGAAAACTGTCCGTTAGAGTGCTGCTCTAACACGTGTGTATTTTTGATTCCAATTTCGAGATGCCCGAAAACCTCCCTCCCGGAGGGAGGCTTTCGCTTGCCCAAAATATTTCACTGCGCAGGTCATTTCACTTTCCCGATTCGCCGAAAAGCGCAGTTTTGGGGCAGTTTTTTTCCGCGAAGGGGAAAAAACGCGAAAGAGGTTTGTAAGGGGCCAAAAACGGAAGCGCGGTTCCGGTTTTGGCGCCGTCAAACCGAAGAAACTTTTCTAAAGAAAAGTTTCGCGCCCCAAAACGGAAAAGCCAAGAAAAGCAGAACTCATTCTTTCCAAAGTTTTTGGGATTCTTAACACCTTTTTTCAAAAAGGGGTTAAGCAGGGTTTGGGGCAGCGCCCCAAGGGGAAGTGAAGAGTGAAGAGTGAAGAGTGAAGAGTGAAAAGGTAAAAAACAAACAAAACTGTTACTAAAGTTTTGGGTCCAACCTTTTTACAAAAAGGTTGGTGGGGCTTGGGGTGAAACCCCAAATATAATAATAAATACTAATCAAACAAAATCTTTGGTTTTCTTTTGTTTTTTTGCCCGGGTCCGCAGAGTCAAAACGGTATAGACGCAAATTGCGCCGACGAGGCCTCCCGCGGCGATATACAGAATCACCGTAAGTGTGGGCAGATCTGTTTCATAGGACGCAAGGGGCAGGGAAAGCTCTTTGCCGCAATCGGTGCACTTGTAGACCACAAAATGCTCATTCTCCTTCTCTACAGTTATTCCTTTGGCAAATTGGTGTGGGGCGCGCTGACATGCTTCTTTGCACAGGGAGCAGAGGCGGAAGTGGTAGTCGTCATCAAATTGCAGATCGCCGAGGGAGTGCGCCACATCTCCTGCCGTTTCATAGGCGGTATCGATCATGCCGCAGGCGCAAACGGGATAATAGGTGGCGGCGCTGTGGCAGTCTGCCTTGGTTCTGAGGTAGGCGGGCTCGACCTTCCATACAAATATGTGATCGCCGTGGTGCAGATCTTGCAGGATGGGAAAGGGATTATTGTCCGAGCCCATTTGCCAGGTATTTTCAAAATCGAAATCGAAATCATATTTGATGAGCTTGTAGTTAACGGCTTTGGTGTAGGGATCAGGGAGATCTTCGATGGGGTACGAACCGATGCCGATGGGTTGCGTGGTGGCAGGGCTGGTGACGCAGTCCTGCATAAAGTAGCATTGTTGGATAGAACAGTTTGCTTCTTGTTTGCCGATCACGCCGCCCATATGAAATCTGCCTCTTATATTTCCCATATTATGACATCTTATCAGTGTGAGATCTTTGCCGTCGCCCGCAATGCCGCCCGCTACGGATGTAATTGTGTTGACTTCACTGCCGTTATAACAGTCAGTCACCAGCATACTGTCACCGCTTCCCACAATGCCGCCTGCCTCATTGGAGGCATTGACGGTGCCAAGGTTATAGCATTGCAAAATCGCAAACTTGTTATCGGAATCATTTCCGCCAATGATACCGCCCACGATCAACGTGCCCTCTACCGTGCCGGTATTGAAGCAAAGGGTGGCATTGCCCATGCCCGCAATACCGCCGATGTGGTGATAATTTCCATATACGGGCGCATGATTGGAGCAGTTTTCGGCAGTACCGTAGCCTACAATACCGCCCACATAATAGTACCCCGAAACATTTCCGCGGTTCTGGCAATAGCGGATACTTGTATCCCTCGAAATAGCGGTGGCGGCAATACCGCCCACTTGGGAGTAAGCGTTTACCGCTGCGCTGTTTTTGCAGTGGGAGATGTTGCCCGTGTAGGCAATACCGCCTGCCGCACCTGCCCTTAGTTTGTTGTCACTGCTGTAGGAAAAGGCTTTTACCGTTCCGCTGTTTTCACAAAGATAGGCAGTACCGTTATAGAGAATCCCGCCTGCAAAAAGCCCATAAACAGTGCCGTTATTTCGGCAGTTTTCTGCCTCGCCTTCGTACAGCACACCGCCTGCCTCTTGCCCCGAGACAATGCCGTTAAACTCGCAAAAATCGGCTTTGCCGTCAAGACCCAAGCCGCCTGCTTTCGATCCGTAAACAAAGGCGGCGCTGTGGCAGTTTTCCAATAACTGCATATCGCAGGCAATGCCGCAGGCACCCCCCGCACCGTAGATCAGGGAGTTTTCCAGTCGTAAATTGTGAATACTGCCGTTTCCTTTGCCAAACAGCCCTACGGGATCATCCTCTCTGCCGTCAATATACAGCCCCGAAACGCAGTGTCCGCCCCCGTCAAAGATGCCGTCAAAGCCGTTTATGGTGGAAAATTCACGAAACGTACCTGTATAGCAATCGGCAAGTGTTTGTGGGGGATCGGTCGGATCGGGCAAAACCGTATCCCGTATGAGCCAAAGTCCGGGTTGCACATCGGTGTAGTCAAACAGCTCGTTCATGCCGCTGTCATCTCCGTGAATGCCGAAGGTGAGGTAAGCTGTGTGGATATTCTCTTCGCTTACGATCACCAGCCCCGTGTCGCCATCCAGTCGGATCAGATCATCGTTTAAGTAAATATCGCAGGCAAGCAAGACCGTCTTGCCCGCAAAACTGCGCCCGCCGTTTACTTCTTTGGCAAAATAAGCAAACTGCTCGGCGCTTTCTATGCGGAAAGGATCGTTCGTACTGCCGTCCCCGCCCGCAAAGCCCCCTGCCGCCTCGCCGCTCCAAATGGCGGAAGCGGGATCGGTTTCATCGCCAAACAGCGAAAAAGGGGTAAGGAGTGTTGATAGCAGGGAAAGAACACATAGGAAAGAAATTATTTTTCGCATAGGAAGCCTCATTTCTTGTTTTTCATTCTTGTTTTCTGCATTTCCCGCAGAATTACAGCCCCGTAGGCAAAAAGCCCGCCTGTGACAGTACCCACTATGCAGTAAAGAACGATGAGATGGATCGGCAGAGTGCTTTTTATCGATGACGATACATAGGGAAGGGTAACGGTGCTGTCGCAGTCGGCACAGCGATAAACGAATTGACCCTCTTCCTTGTTATTTACCATGCTGCCGTCCTCTCTGCGATGGGCAAAGGGCGGGGAGATCTCATCGCAGAGATCGCATTTGATACAGTGCCCCGCTTCGCTTGATTCAACGTACTTGTCGGTATAAACGTGCGTAAGCAGATCGGATGTGGCATTACACGATGCGCAACGCAGTTTATGCCCGCTTTTATTTGCCATAGCCGGCTCCTGCGCATAGGCGTGCAAAGAGGGTATTAAATAGTCGCAGTATTCGCATGAAAAATAGTGATATTCGCCGTCGGTATGGGCAATGACCTTCCCGGAATTATGATTAGCGCCTTGGGAGAGCTGACCGCAGTCTTTGCATTCGCTATAGTGTTTTTCATCGTCAAAAAAGGAAGGATGATCTGCGTAGTTGTGTTTGTTCTTTGGTCCGAGAGAACCGCAGATCTCGCAGACCCGTACGTGATATGTCGCGTCAAAGTCCTGTATAGCGGTGAATTTATGTGTAGCACTATCGGGTTGTGCCGTAAAGGATGTTCGTAAACCGCAAGAGCACTGGTCGGAGACCAGGCTAATACAGTTTTCACAACTGATTTGATTCAGTTCGCTAAGCTTTACGTATAGGCCCAAGGAAAGATAGCTATGGCCGCCGTGGTGCAGGCCTTTCAAGGTAGGGTAAGGATATGCCGCGTTCTTCGAAGATATCCACAGACCTCGACTATTTTGAAAATCGTGATATTCTAAAACCTGCATTTGAGCATCGGTCAGCTTTTTATAGTTAAGATGCGAGGGATACGATACGTTTGACGGCGTACCGATTCCTTCCACGATCGTACCGTCATGGGTGGCGGCGGAGTTTTCCAAATATGTGCAGTAATGGATATACTCCGTGAACATGCCCGTTATAGAACCCACGTTGGATTCGCCGCGTACAGTTCCCACGTTATAGCTGTACTCGATACTAGAGATGACGCCCCCAATACCTCCTGCGTATTTTCCATCGGATACGATGCTGCCCGCATTGTAGCAATGAGAGATGAGTCTGTTCGCTTGCCCGACAATGCCGCCTATATAGGATGTTCCGCTGACTTCTCCTGCATTGTAGCACTGTTTCACGTGATCAACCTGATTGATACCATAGTAGGAGGTGTGTCCCACAATTCCCCCGACGTAGCTTTCGCCGTTGACAATGCCCAAATTGAAGCAGGCTGTGGCAACGCCGTATGCCGTGATACCGCCCACATAATGCTTGCCCGAAACGGTTCCCTCGTTACTGCAGTTGGTGGCAGTGCCCGCTGTGAGAATACCGCCTACATTGTCAATGCCGCTCACAAAGCCTGTATTGTTGCAGTTGAGCGCGTCCTTTGACAGGTTGGAAATACCGGCAGTGTTGTCGCGCCCGGTAATATTACCGCTGTTTTGGCAGTGCTGTATAGTCCGAGAACCGCCAATGCCTGCGGCTTGCTGACCGCTGATGGTGCCATAGTTGTAACAGTAGGTAACATCCCCCGAGCCGGCAATGCCAAAGGCATCGTTTTCGGCAACGACAGTGCCTTTGTTGATGCAGTACTGTACATTCTCGCCGGAATTGGTAATGCCGGATGCGTTTTTTCCAAACACAAAACCCTCGAAACTGCCGTAAAAGGGTTCGCCTGTTGCCGCAATGCCCCCGGCAGTGTTGCCGCCAAATACGACGGCATCGCAATGAATGTTGTAAAAATGCGCAACGATACCGCCAAGGGAACCCGTGTAGCTGCCGCCTGCCAAAAGGGAGTTTTCAATTCGCAGACTGTAAACACGTCCACCCGTATTGCCAAACAACCCCGCATAGCCATCATCCTGCGCCATCACAAAAAGACCGCTCACGCTGTGATTTTCCCCCAAAAAGATTCCCTCAAAGGTGGGTACTTCGTCGCTGTCAATGGGTGTCCAAAGGTGAAGCTTTCCGTTATAGTCGATCGTATCCCCCGCAAGAAGAGCCTGCCTTTGGATCTTAGCCTCGTTCTTTCCGTCGGAGATCGTCACATAGTCCCCCTCACTGCTGTAGGAGAAATGCTCATCATTGAGGGTAATATCACAGGTGAGTAAAATGTATTCATCGGTAAATTTCCGACCGAGGTTGACTTGATTTGCAAAAAAGGCAAGCTGTGCGGCGGAAGAGATCTGATAAGGATCGGTTCTTGTTCCGCTTCCCCCCGCAAAATCATCGGCAACCGAGCCGTCCCATAGGGTATCTTCACCGAATACTCCCATATGAAACAGCGATAGCAGAGAAAACAATATACATATTGTCGTTAAAACAGAAACTAAACGCCGCATTGTAACCTCCAAGATAGGAATAAGGCAACTGTATTTTTTTCAGAAACAGCTAGTGCCCGAAATATTTCATTACGCTTGCTCTTTCCACCCAAGTTACACCGTAGGTGTAACTTAGATCCCAGCGATCTCCCGGAGGGAGGCTTTGGGGCAGCGCCCCAAGGGGAAGTAAGAAGTAAGAGGCAAGAAGTAAGAAGTAAGAGGTAAGAGGAAGTAAAAAACAACACAAAACTTTTCCAAAGTTTTTGGTCCAACCTTTTTACAAAAAGGTTGGTGGGGCTTGGGGTGAAACCCCAAATATAATAATAAATACTAATCAAACAAAATCTTTGGTTTTCTTTTGTTTTTTTGCCCGGGTACGCAGGGACAGGAACGAGAAGACGCCAAGCGCGCCGACGACGCCTCCCGCGGCGATATACAGAATCACCGTAAGTGTGGGCAGATCTGTTTCATAGGACGCAAGGGGCAGGGAAAGCTCTTTGCCGCAATCGGTGCACTTGTAGAGCACAAAATGCTCATTCCCCTTCTGCCAAGGTTTACCGCCTCCCCACTTGTGGGGGACAAGATCTGTTTTATGGTTACAGAGGGTGCAGACGCGGAAGTGGTAGTCGTCATCGGCTGTCAGATCCGAGAACTGATGGGTCACTTCCTTCGCGGAATAATAGGCAGTATTTGCCATGCCGCAAGCGCAAACGGGATAATAGGTGGCAGGGTGAGTACAGTCGCCTGCGTCGCGCAGGATGGCAGAGCCTTCTTGGCCGTCAAAAATGTGTTCGCCGTGGTGCAGTTCTTGCAGAACGGGGAAGTAGTAGGGATTGGCACCTGAAAGCTGTGCCATACGCCAAATGTTCGTGAAATCAAAGTTAAAATTGGATTGACCGGCACCCTTGAATGACAGGGTATTGGGATCGGAAACGACGGAATTGGGGTCATTTGAGCCGATTCCTTGGAATACAGTACCGCTTGTATTGGCGGCACAGCCTTCTTGGAAGCAACAGTTTTTCAAAGTGGAACCGCTCTTTTTTTCGCCCAGCACACCGCCGACCCAGAGGTTTGCGCGTATATTGCCTACATTGTAGCAGTTTTGGATGGTAAGCTTTTCGCCGCGCCCGGCGATCCCGCCAAAAGCGGTGCCGCCGCCGGATTCATTCCAGGAGACAGAAGCGGTATTGTAGCAATCGGTAATGAACACATTGCTGCCTTCTCCCAGAATACCGCCTGCCGCATTTTCAGCCTTTATAGCGCCCATGTTATAGCATTTTGAAATGGTAAATTTTTCTTTCGCATAGGGCTCGATGGCATTGCCGCCCATAATACCGCCTGAACCTTCACGCGCCTCTATAGGGGCGAAATTGGCGCAAAGGGTGCAGTTGCCAGCCCCCACAATACCGCCTGCATGTTTTTCAGCATGGATATCGATGTGATTCGAGCAGTTTTGGGCATTCCCCACGCCTGCAATACCACCGACCAATGCTACCCCGGTTACTTTTCCGCGGTTTTGGCAGTAGGTGATGGGTTCGTTTGCGAGCTCATTGTTTGCGGCAATACCGCCCACTTTTGTATGTGCCCTTACCGTGCCGAGATTTTGGCAGTGGGATGCGCTTCCTGCATACACAATACCGCCTGCGGAGCCGCCACTTGGCAGAGCATCCGCTTTATATTCAAAAGCGGTGACATTTCCGCTGTTTTCGCAGTACAGGGCAGAGCCGTTATAGAGAATGCCGCCTGCGGCAATGCCGTAGACAGAACCGCTGTTTTGGCTGTGGCTGACATTTGCTCCGTACATCACCCCGCCTACTTGAATACCCGAAACAACTCCGCCAAAACTGCAAAACCGTGCGTCGCCAAGCAGTCCTACGCCGCCAACGGTGGGGGCGTACACAAAGGCGTTGCTGTGACAGTCTTCCAATAACTGCATTTGTAAGGCAATGCTTGCGGCTTCAAGTCCGCTGTGGATCAGCGAATTGTTCAGATATAAATGGCGGATACTGCCTTTTCCCCTGCCGAACAGCGCCGCGGCAGTATCTTCTTCGCCGTGGATATACAGCCCGGAAATACTGTGTCCGCCCCCGTCAAAGATGCCGTCAAAGCCGTTTATGGGAGAAAATGCGTGTACCGTGCCGCGATAGCAGTCGGAAATGACAGAAGACTGCCCGTTTGGTTCTGCCTGTAGGGTATCGCTTTTCAGCCAACAGCCGCCGGGTATATGCATACTGTCAAAGATCTCGTTCTCACCGCTGTCATCTCCGCGAATGCCTAAGGAGAGATATGCAAAATTTTCCCCGCCCGAGACCTTGACCAGTCCTGTGTCAGCATTAAAGGAAAAAATTTCGTCGTTTAAGTAAATATCGCAGGCAAGCAAGACCGTCTTGTTCGCAAAACTGCGCCCGCCGTTTACTTCTTTGGCAAAATAAGCAAACTGCTCGGCGCTTTCTACGCGGAAAGGATCGTTCGTACTGCCGTCCCCGCCCGCAAAGCCCCCTGCCGTTTTGCCGCTCCAAATGGCAGGCGCGGGCGCGGTTTCATCGCCAAACAGCGAAAAGGGGGCAAAAAGTGCCGACAGCAGAGATAGAACACATAGGAAAGAAATTATTTTTCGCATAGGATGCCTCATTTCTTGTTTTTTATTCTTGTTTTCCGCATATCCCGCAGAATTACAGCTCCGTAGGTTAAGAGTCCGCCTGTGACAGTACCCACTATGCAGTAAAGAACGATGAGATGGATCGGTATGCTTGTATCATTGGGTGAAAAGGGCAGGGCGATCAGGGTGCCGCATTCGGCACAGCGATGACGCACGGTCTCTTTGCTTTGTGTGCCTTTCCCTAAATGATGGGCAATGGGGGGCGAGAAATGCCGGCAATACCGACAGGCAGTGTAATGCCCCCATTCATCCCCGAAGGTGACGGTGTTGCCAAATTCGTGGGGATGGCTCTTAGACAGGGCGGCGCAAAGAACGCACTGAATGCGGTGGCCGTTTTCTCCGTCATCGTGGGCCAAACCCTCAAATGTATGGGGAAAGGGCATGGGCGCGGTACCGCAATCGGCACAGCGCAGGTAATGCACCTGCTCGTCAAAGGAATTTTTTATAGGCTCCGTGTATTGGTGCGCGATCCTCCCGTAATGCGCGTCGCAGAAAAGGCACTTCTTATAGTGATACTGACTGTCAAAGACGATCTCGGAATCGTCATTAAAGATGTGCTCGACATTTTTGGTATCCATGGCACCGCAGATCGTGCAGTAAGCGCGGTGATACTGATCGTCGATCATGGCAAAACCTGCTTCAAAAACGTGTTTTGCCGGAATATGTTCCACTGTAAAGGGTGAGATCATGCCGCAGTCACACTTTGTGTAGGATACCCGCAGTCTGATATTGCAGGAGATCTCGGTGATTCCAAACTGCGTATTGATGACGCGGCTGCCGTAACGGTGTTCTCCATGGTGCATACTGCGCAGAGTGGGGTAGGGATAGCCTTCGGTCTTTTCGTATTCAAAGCCGGCGTAAGAGTCTAATTTTACTGTTTTGGGATCGCAAAGGTCTTCTCGGGAGACCTGCAGGCAGTTTTGATGGATAGCCTCATTTTCGGAGGTCTTCACACCAATACCCGCATCGGCACATCCCGGTATATAGTAGCAGCGTTCGGCACGCTCGGTAATATCGCCCGCAATGGCGCCGACAGAATTGCGTCCTGTCACACTGCCTATATTATAACAGGTGCTGACCTCGGCAGCTTTGCCGGCAATACCGCCCGCAAGATCCATACTGCAGGAGATGTCACCTGTGTTGTAGCTTCGGCTGATATAGCAGTTTTCACCTAATCCCACAATGCCGCCCGCTGTATCATTTGCATAGACATTGCCGATGTTACAGCATTCGTATATGAAATGGTTTTGTGGTGTGGAGGAAATTCCGCAAATGCCCCCCACATGGGAAAAGCCGTTGATATTGCCGCTGTTGGAGGATACATATGTTTTTCCCGAGCCTGCAATTCCGCCTACGTAATTTTTTCCCCAAACATCCCCTGCATTGGTGCAAAAATCGCTGTCGCCGCTGCCGTTAATACCGCCTACGTAGTTTTCGCCAATGACCGTCCCCGCATTGTGGCAGTGGCTGGCATAACCGGTTGCGGTGATCCCGCCAATCGGAGAAGCGCCGCGTACGGTCCCCGTATTATGGCAGTAGCTTGCTTTGCCCGAATAGGAAATGCCGCCTGCCCGTTGTTCGGCGCTGATATTTGCGCTGCTTTCACAGTGGGAGACAGCGCCGTAATAGCAGACACCTGCGGCATCTTTGCCAATGATATTGCCGCTTGCCTTGCAATAATCGGTGATCACATCGCTGAATACAAAAACGCCTGCACCTGTAGTTCCCGCATGCACAATGCCTTCGAAACAGCAATATGTACCGTTTGCCTGTGCCGCAACCCCGGCTGCTGTTTTATTGCTGAGAACAACAGCATTGGTTTGGATATTGAATAATAAACTGTTAGACTGGCCATAACTGTCATAAGAGTTCATGGATCCGCCAAGAGAACCCACGTAGTCTTCCCCTGCGCAAAGGGCATTTTCAATGTTCAGATTGTAAATATGTCCCCCCGTGTTACCAAACAACCCCACGTAGCGTCCGCCCGGCTGTATCGCGCACAGACCGTAAACGGTATGCCCGTCACCGTCAAAGGTGCCGCAAAAGGTCTTCTTGCCGTCGCTGTCGATGGGTGTCCAAAGGTGAAGCTTTCCGTTATAGTCGATCGTATCCCCCGCAAGAAGAGCCTGCCTTTTGATCTTAGCCTCGTTTTTCCCATCGGAGATCGTCACGTAGTCTCCCTCGCTGTCGTAGGAAAAACGCTCATCATTGAGGGTAATATCGCAGGTGAGTATAATGTATTCCTCTCTGAAATTTTTTCCTTCATTTACAAGGGCGGCAAAATAGGCAAGCTGCTCGGCGGATGAGATGCGGTAGGGATCGTATTTTTTGCCGCTTCCACCCGCAAAGCCCTCGGCAACCGAGCCGTCCCATAGGGAATCTTCGCCGAATGCACGCATGTTAAACAGCATAAGCAGGGTAATGAGCAAACATATTATCGTAAAAACAGAAAGTAAACGCCGCATGATAGCCTCCCGATCGGACATTTGCATGGTAATAATATATATTGGGAATGATATTTTGTAATAATTATATATATATTATAACATATAATAAGCGAAAGGTCAAGCAGTTTATGCGCCCGAGCCCGCTTACTTGGGGTTTCCCCCCCAAGCCCCCCGGTTTATGATATTGGGGCGCTGCCCCAAACCCTGCTTAACCCCTTTTTGGAAAAAGGGGTTAAGATCCCCAAAAACTTTGGAAAATAGAATTGTGCTTTGCTTTGACTTTCCGTTTTGGGGTGCGAAACTTTTCTTTAGAAAAGTTTCTTCGGTTTGACGGCGCCAAAAACCGGAACCGTGCTTCCGTTTTTGTCCCCGTCCAAACCTCCCAACGGCTTTTTCCCCCTTCGCGGGAAAAAACCTACCCCAAAACTGCGCTTTTCGGTATCTTGGGTAAGGAAAATAATGCCGATACAATATTTTAGACTCTAACCGTTTTTCGATAAGCAAAAGCCTCCACTTTTGTATTCAACTTGAGGTGGAAGGAGAAGTGAGAGCCTCCCTCCGCTCGGTCGTGGGGACTATTTTGCCCCTGCGGGTCAAAAAGTGGAAGGAGTGCACGCTGTGAAATATGCAGGGCTCAAACCGTTTTTCTAATAACACAAAAAACGGCTTGCCGCGGCAAACCGTTTTTGGGGAGGAATGAAGAGACTCAATACATACTGTTGACCTTCATGTAGTCATAAATCGCCTTGCCGTGCTGCTGTTCTTCCTCCTGAATAGAAGCCAGCACCTTGCGTACCCCCTGGTTATCGAACTCGAAAACACAGGTATCGTAGAGATGGGATGCGTGCTTTTCGGTGGTCAAAAGATCGGTGCAGAGGTAGCAGTCGTTCTTTTTCTGGGGTGTTTCGGTCGTGCTGTAGGTGGGATGGAAGGTGGGCAGGGGTTTGTCGGCATTGCCCACAGGGGGAACTGTTCCGTTTTCGATTTGGGTCAGCGTCTCCAGATGTTGACGCTCGGTGCCCGAAATTCCCGTAAACAGTGCCTTTAATTGGGAATCGGAGGCGCACTCGGCGTGTTTGCTGTACTTGTCAATACAAAGCTGTTCCTGATCCTTCAGATCTTTGATCAGATCGCGTTCTTTTTGTGTAAGCTGCATTTTTACATCACCTCGCTTACATTATGGGGTAAAAACAGCTTATTTATACAAATTGTTGTTGACAATTTTCGCTTTATGTGCTACACTCAAGTTACACTACATAAAAGGAGTAAAACACCATGAAAAAAGCGATTTCTATTTTTCTTGGCATGATGATGATCCTTTCGATCGTCAGCGTTGGTGCATTTACCGCTTCTGCGGAAACTGACACTTTGATCGCTGCAGGCTCTGAATGGAACTATTATGCCGCAATTGGTAATGAGACACTTCCCGAAAATTGGTACACCACCGGATTTGATGTTTCCGCATGGACCAAGGCTTCCGCTCCCTTCGGTAACAAGTGGAGCAGCGGCCATGCCACTGACATTGACCAGGGTGATGCTGATTTGCAGGTTGCCTTTGTCAAGACCTTTGAAGTGACTGAAGATCCCGCTTCCTATGAAGCAGTTACGCTCGGTTTCTACTATGACGAAAACCCCGTTGTTTACCTCAACGGTCAGGAAGTTACCCGTCTGAGCGGTTACAATACCTCTTTGGATATCTTCGACGTAACCGAAATGAAGAACCTTTTGGTAAAGGGCACCAACACCATCGCTGTTCTGATGCTCAATGCATCCACCGGTTATGGCTTTAACTTTGATATGTCCTTGACCGCAGGCTCCGCTCCCGAGCCTCCTCCCGCTGTGAAGGAAGACGGCACCATCGAATTCAAAGAAATCACCAAGACCGGTTTCTACGATTTTGGCAGCGTAAACAATGTTAAGAACCTGATCGACGGCGATGTCGGTTCCTGCTCCGGTTCCGGCAGAAACCCCGACGTTGAACAGTACTTCACCTTCACCTTCTGGGAAGAACTGGAAGTGCAGAAGATCTATCTGCAGTGCAAGGGCGTTGAAGACGGAAAAGAAACCTCCAACGAAGATGGCATCACCTTCGGTTATTACGATATTTACGTAGACGATACCTTGGTTGGCGACAATGTTCCCGCAGTTTCCGAAGTGGACGGCGGTTATACATTGGTTCTGGAAACACCTGTAAAGGGTACCACTCTGAAGGTTGAGATCGTTGACGAATGGTATGCGGACAACTGGGCAAACCTGGCTGATATCGTTGTATGGAACGATGCAAGCATCATTGGCGATCCCACCGGTGTTACGCTGAATAAGACCGGCTTGAACCTGAAGGTTGGCGAAAGTGATACACTCACTGCTACCATTGCACCCGAAGGCGCTGCAGCAAATCTTGTTTGGGAAACCTCCGGCGATAGCATCGCAACCGTTGACGAAAACGGTAAGGTTACCGCTAAGGGTGTCGGAACTGCCATTATCACAGTTTACGATGCTTTGGAAGGCGGCGAAAGAGGCGTGAGCGCATCTTGCGTTGTACTGGTAACCGCAGCAGAAGATCCCACTCCCGGCGAACAGCCCACCACCGAACCCGGTGATACTACCACCGAACCCGGTGAACAGCCTACCACCGAACCCGGTGAACAGCCCACCACCGAACCCGGCAACACCACTACCGACGATGCAGAGGAAGAAGGCGGCCTGCCCACAGGCGCACTGATCGCCATCATCGCTGCCCTTGTAGTAGTAGCCGGCGGCGCGATCTTCTTCATTCTCAAGAAGAAATAATCCGCTTACATAAGTAAACAAAGAACTGTCCTTTAGGGGTGTACCCTAAAGGGCAGTTTTGCAAAGATACGGTATATCTCAAAAGAGGTATGCCGCTTTTTTGTTTGTGTCCACAGGACTGTTTTGAAATTTAATAAAAAACAGCACCTAACAACAGACAAAAGACAGAGAATGCGTTACCTTCTCTGTCCTCTTTTCTTGACAAATTTTGTTTTGTTAATTCTTTTGCTTTTTAGATCGAATTCGGGGAAACAAAGCAAATAGCAGTCGCATTCATCGCAGCAGCACTCAAAGCCTTGCTCACCGTTGCCAAGACAAGCGGTAGGTTCTCCGGGCGTAATTTCTACGCCGGTACTATCGATCACCTTTTTGAAAATATCTTTACTCATACATTCACATTATCAGCATATAAAAAGTGCGCCCCAAAAGGAACGCACCGAAAAAATGCTACCCTCACAATTGTTGTCACACAAATTGCTCCCCGATAACGGAATGAGAAAAGAGAGAAAACACTTTTTACCTAAAAGTATTTTCCCGTTATCGGTCAAAATATGCAATTTGTGTGACAAGTGTATTTTACCACATTTCTGTCGATTTGTCAATAAAGCATGAGAATTTGACAAAACATTATAGCTTCGGTGTCTTTCATCAAGTAGGTAGTTGTGAAAAAGGATGGAGAACGTGAAATTTCTCCATCCTTTTCCTGTTGGTTGGTTTATACTGCTCTATCGCAGACATTTGCTTATAGGGAAGAAAACTGCCAAATTTCCGTTAAATAGCGGCATTTTCACGCAGTTCCCAAATGGCTCTTGCAATGTCGGGCTTTTTGTAAACGGCAGAGCCTGCCACGAAAATAGTTGCTCCCGCGGCGGCGGCTTCCTTGATGGTCTCGTTTGTGATACCGCCGTCCACCTCGATAGGAATATCATAGCCGCCTTCTTTGATCATTTTGGCGGCGGCGCGGATGTTTTCGGTGGCGGCATGAATATAACTCTGCCCGCCAAAACCGGGCTCTACTGTCATAATCAAAATCATATCACAGTAAGGCAGATAGGGACGCAGTTTCTCGGGGTCGGTTTTCGGCTTGATGGAAAGCCCCGCCTTGCAGCCAAGGGCACGGATGGCTTTCAGCGTTTCCGTAACGTCACTGCAGGCCTCTTCATGAACGGTGATGATGTCAGCCCCCGCTTTTTTGAATTCGGCAATATAGCGAATGGGCTCGTTGATCATCAGATGCAGGTCAAATACGATGTCGGCATGGGGACGGATGGCAGAAACTACGCAGGGACCAATGGTCAGATTGGGCACAAACATGCCGTCCATTACGTCCACGTGCAGGTATTCCGCGCCCGCCTTGGCAGTAAGCTTGACTTCTTCGGCTAGCTTTGAAAAGTCACAGGATAAAATGGAAGGGGATATGATTGTCATAACAATACCTCGAAAGTTAATATAATATAAGGAATTTTTTTATTTGCATTTAGGGACCTTTTTGAAAAAAGTTCCCTAAAACCCTCAAAAACTTTTGAATCGTGTTCTATGATGGAAAAAAGTAAACGAAACTTTTACCAAAGTTTTTGGTCCAACCTTTTTTCAAAAAGGTTGGCGGGGCACGGGGTAGAGCCCAAAAGAAAGTAAGAAGTAAGAGTGAAGAGGTAAGAGGAAGTAAAAAACAAACCAAAACTTTTACCAAAGTTTTTGGTCCAACCTTTTTTCAAAAAGGTTGGCGGGGTATGGGGTAGGGCCCAAAAGAAAGTAAGAAGTAAGAGTGAAGAGGTAAGAGGAAGTAAAAAACAAACCAAAACTTTTACCAAAGTTTTTGGTCCAACCTTTTTTCAAAAAGGTTGGCGGGGCACGGGGTAGGGCCCAAAAGAAAGTAAGAAGTAAGAGTGAAGAGGTAAGAGGAAGTAAAAAACAAACCAAAACTTTTACCAAAGTTTTTGGTCCAACCTTTTTTCAAAAAGGTTGGCGGGGCATGGGGTAGGGCCCAAAAGAAAGTAAGAAGTAAGAGTGAAGAGGTAAGAGGAAGTAAAAAACAAACCAAAACTTTTACCAAAGTTTTTGGTCCAACCTTTTTTCAAAAAGGTTGGCGGGGCATGGGGCGGCGCCCCATATATAATAATTACAGTTTTTCTATCAGGCAAACGGCGTGGGCGGCAATGCCTTCGCATCTGCCGGTAAAGCCAAGGCCTTCTTCGGTGGTGGCTTTCACGCTGACGCAATTTGGAGAAATAGCGAAGGCGGCGGCGATGTTTTCTTGCATTTGGGGAATATGGGGAGCGAGCTTTGGTTTTTGGCAAAGAAGGGTACAGTCCAGATTCACGATGGCATAACCGCTTTGGGTGATCAGATCGCGAACGCGGCGTGCCAAAAGTAGGCTATCAATATCCTTAAAGCTGTTGTCGCTTGGGGGAAAGTGTTTTCCGATGTCGCCAAGGGCGGCGGCACCAAGCAGGGCATCCATGGCAGCGTGTACCAACACGTCGGCGTCTGAATGTCCGTCAAGGCCCAGCGGGTAGGGGATGTCCACGCCGCCGAGAATGAGCTTTCGCCCTTCCTTTAAGCGGTGTACGTCGTAACCGTGTCCGATGCGCAGATTGGTCATTGATTTTTCCTGCCTTTCAAAATAATTTCTGCGCGGGGCAGATCCTCTTTGGTGGTGATCTTTAAGTTTTGATATCCCACATCCACCGTGCGGCAGGAGAAGCCGCAGTGATGGGCAAGGGAGGTGTCGTCGGTTCCCGCAAAATTGTCCTGTTTTGCAGTATAGCTGATGGCGCGATAGAGATCTGCCTGAAAGATCTGGGGGGTGGAGAGTGCCATGAGATTGGCGCGATCGGGCTGATTTTCGGTTTGGGTCATGCCGTTTTCCACAAGTACCACGGTATCGGTCACGGGGCAGGCGGCAGAGGCTGCACGATGGCGCACGGCGGCAAACGCCACTTTTTCAATGATCTCCGGGGTGACCAGGCATCTTGCTCCGTCATGCACGGCAATGTAGTCGGCAGAGGGATCGCAGGCTTCCATGGCGGCAAAGGCAGACTCAGTGCGGGTTTGCCCGCCGTACACGAATCTTTTCAGTTTGGTGATGCCGTAGGTTTTTTTATATTCCTCGTAAAGCGCCTCTTCGCCGGGGCGGATGGCAAGAATGATTTCAAAAACCGAGGGGGTATTCTCAAAGGCAAGCAGGGTATGAACAATGACAGGAATGGAAAGCAGAGTCAAATGCTGTTTGGGGATGCCGCTGCCCATGCGCGTGCCGCTGCCTCCCGCCAGAATCAAGGCAGAGAGTTTTCCAATACGAAGATCTTTATAGAGCTTAATCCAGTACATGTTCACCATCCTTTTTTTAAAACATCATGGCAGACACTGTTTTTTCAAAGATAGGACAGTATGCCTGCATTTCTCATTATAATATAGTTTTTCAAAAAATGCAAGGGGAAACTGCACAAATTCCGAGCGCAAATTTGTGCAATCTTGCCAATAAAATTCCTATACTTTTTTTGCAAAAAAAGAAAAAAACATTTGAAATTTCCCGCAGTTTGTGCTATAATAATTATGCCTGTCTATTTGTGGCGCAGGTTTTGAATTTGTGAAAGCACGACTGCGGAAAAGGACGTTATATCAAAGCGTTTTTGGGTATACATCATGGCGCTTTTGTGTCCGTTTTGCCGGGCGTAATCGATCATAGAGCAGCACTGTATGTGGTGGCGGATTGCCGGATTGGAGTCAATTATGATTTGGGATAATGTTAAATCGGTAAGCATGGATATGCTTGCGTTTTTCAAAGAATATATAACACATATGTCCATTCGTGACTATGTTGATATTGCTATAATCAGTTTGTTCTTTTTCCTTGCCTATATATTCATCCGCGATAAGCGTGCGGGAAAACTGGCAGGGGGCGTTGTGATGCTGATGCTCATTCGGGTCATCAGCCAACAGATGGAGCTTCCCACCACCTATTTCATCATGCGCAATATTTTCGAAGTGGGTATCATTGCCCTTGTGATCATCTTCCAGCCCGAGCTTCGCTCTGCGCTGGAGGTAATGGGCTCGGAGCCGCTCAAGGGTCTGAGAATGATCGGTGAGCGGGGAAACCCCTCTGTTTCCCGATCGGTGGATGCCATCTGCACTGCCTGCTGTAATATGTCCAAGGAAAAGACGGGCGCGCTCATTGTCATCGAGCGTAATACCAAGTTGGGCGAATACATCAAGAGCGGTACTGTGGTGGATGCGGAATGCTCATCCTACCTTCTTGAAAACATTTTCTTCAAAAACGCGCCTTTGCATGACGGCGCTGTGATCATGCGTGAGGGCAGGATCTATGCGGCGGGATGTTATCTGCCCGCAGCCCCTGCCGACCATGTGAATAAAGATCTGGGCACCCGCCATCGTGCCGCAGTGGGCATGAGTGAAGTGAGCGATGCCGTTGTGATCGTGGTTTCCGAGCAGACGGGCACCATTTCGGTGGCTTACGGCGGCCATCTCAAGCGTCGCTATGACTATGCGCTTCTCAACCGCGCATTGACCTCCATCTTAGTGGAGCACGACGGAGAGGGCAAGAAACAGAAAACAAAGAAAGAAAAGAAAGTAAAGAAAGAAAAGAAGAAGGGAGAAGACGAAAATGCCGAATAAGTATGTGGAAACGATCAACAGCACCAATTACCATATTACCGACATGAAACGTCCTGTCAAGAAAAAACGCACCCTGTTTGCCACCATACTGGCACTGTTGCTTTCCATTCTTGTGGCGCTGTTTTTGCGCTTTTACATCGAATATCACCATCTGAGTCAGCTGATTGACTATGATGATAAAGAAAAGCACGTAATGTGCGACAAATCATGACAAATATCATTCTGCGCGGTATTTCCATCCCTTCTTCCGAAGGGGATGCGGCGGCGTTTGCCACTGCAAAAAAACGGCTGAATGCTCTCGGGCTCTTGACGGCGGGAGAAATGCATATCCACCGACGCTCGGTGGATGCTCGCAAAAAAGGGGATATCCGCCTTGTGATCTCGGTGATGACAGGGGTCAAAGGTAATATCAGTGAAAAACAGCTTGCCCGCCTGGACGCTGTGCGGGTGGTGCAAAGCGACCCCGAAATATGTTTCGGCAATGAAAAAATGAGCCACCGTCCTGTGGTGGTGGGTTTTGGACCGGCGGGTATTTTTGCAGCCCTGCTGCTTGCCGAAAACGGATACCGTCCCATCGTGCTGGAACGTGGGGACAGTATTGCCGACAGAGTGCGGGCGACCGAGCGCTTTACCAAGGAAAGAATTCTGGATCCCTCTTCCAATATCCAGTTCGGCGCAGGGGGAGCAGGTACTTTTTCAGACGGAAAGCTCATGACCCGTGTGAACGATCCCTTGTGCGGCTATGTTCTGCGCCGTTTGTGCGATTTCGGCGCACCCAGGGAGATATTATATCACGCTAAGCCCCATATCGGCACCGATGTGCTGAGAACAGTGGTGGAAAACGCCGAAAAGGCGGTGATTTCCCTTGGCGGCGAAGTGCGCTACCGTACCCAAATGACGGGTATTTTACAAAAAAACAACAGCGTGTACTGCCTGCAGACCACAAAGGGCGAGATCCCCTGCGGGGCTGTTATCTTAGCCCCCGGTCACAGTGCCAGAGACACCTATCGGTATCTGATCGAAAACGGCTATAATATCATCCCCAAGGATTTTTCTGTGGGGGTGCGTATCGAGCATTTGCAAAGCGATATCGACGACGCCATGTACGGTACGGGTGCCGATATACAGCGTTTGGGGCATGCGGAATATCAGCTTTCCCACAGAGAGGGAGCAAGAGGTGTATACAGTTTTTGTATGTGCCCCGGAGGCGTGGTTGCCGCCGCCGCGTCCGAAGAAGGAGGCGTTGTGGTCAACGGCATGAGCTATCACGCAAGAGACGGCAAAAATGCCAACTGTGCTCTTGCTGTTTCGGTTTTGAAAAGCGACTACGGAGACGATGCGCTCAAAGCCATCGACTTTCAGCGCCGCATCGAGCAGGCGGCGTTTCGGGAAGGCGGATGCGATTATGCCGCACCCATGCAGACCCTTGGCAATTTTTTGGCGGGAAAAACCGGCGGGGAAATTGGAAAGATACGCCCCACTTATATGGACGGCTATGTAAAGCCGGGGGATCTGCGTAATGTTTTGCCCATGTTTGTAACAGACCTGCTTGCCCTCGGTATTCGCCGTTTTGAAAGAAACATAAAGGGCTATGCCAGCCCCGATGCGGTGCTCACCGCACCCGAGACCCGTACCTCAGCGCCGCTTCGCATTTTGCGAAACGAAGAGGGCAAGGCTATTGGAAGTGATAATCTCTATCCCGCAGGAGAGGGCGCAGGCTATGCGGGAGGAATTACCAGCGCTGCGCTGGACGGCATGCGCGCCGCCATGAACCTGATGGCAAAGTACATGCCATACGATAAATGATAACGGAAGGAAGCTGAGAAAACATGGTGTATGATCCAAGATACCGTGTGCTGACCGATGAGGTCGCCTGCGGTACCGGCGATTCGCGTCTGCCCCCTGTGATCGCGGCAATGCTGTCGCACAGAGGGATCCACGGTCCCCAAGAGATCGATCGCTTCCTTTCTCCCTCCGAACGGGATTTATGCGACCCCATGTTACTGCCCGATATGGAAAAGGCTGTGGCGCGCATCCTTTCGGCAATCGAAAAGAAGGAAAAAATAACGGTCTACGGCGACTACGATGCGGATGGTGTAACGGCGGTGGCGGTGCTGTATCGCTACCTTGCCGCGTTTAACCCTCCGCTTTCTTACTATATTCCCGACAGAGAATCACAGGGCTACGGCCTGCACGCCGAAGCCGTTTCCCGGTTACACAAAAGCGGCACACGGCTGATCATCACGGTAGATACCGGAACCACAGCAATGGAAGAGGCGTTGTTTGCCAAAAGTCTGGGTGTGGATCTTGTGATCACCGACCACCATACCTGCAGAGAGTCTTTGCCCGAGGCATTGGCGGTGGTCAACCCCTCCCGCCATGACAGCCTCTACCCCTTTGCCAAGCTATCGGGTGTGGGCGTGGCATTCAAGCTGGTGTGTGCCATTGAGATGGCAATGCAAAAGAGCGGGGACTACCGTGCTATCGGAAAAGAGATCCTTATGCGCTATGGGGACATTGTCACAGTCGGCACCGTTGCCGACATCATGCCCATGCTTGGGGAGAACCGATATATCGTCAAAACAGGGTTGCGGTTGATGGAAAACACACGCAATCCGGGTTTGCAGGCACTGCTGGATGCGGTATCTGAGGGTAAGGAGCGGCAAATTACAGCGCGCTTTGCAGGTTTTGCCATTGCGCCCAAGATCAATGCCGCAGGCAGAATGGAAAGCGCCGATACGGCACTGGAGCTGTTTTTGACAAATGACAGCGAAAGAGCAAAGGCGCTTGCAGAAAAGCTTATTTTACTGAATAAACAGCGCCAAAACGTGGAAAATGACATCGTAAACCTGGCGCTTGCCCAGATTTACAAAGAGGAATTGCAGGATGAAGCAATTCTGGTATTGGGTGACTACGGATGGCACCCGGGGGTGGTGGGTATTGCCGCCTCTCGGCTGATGGAGCGGTTTGGAAAGCCCGCAATTTTAGTCTCTTTTGATGACAAAGAGGGAAGAGGCTCGGCAAGAGCCCCCGAGGGCTTTGATATCATGGAGGCACTGCAAAGTGTTTCCCATCTTTTGCAAAAATACGGAGGGCATACAGCGGCGGCAGGCATTACCGTGCTGAAAGAAGATTTTGCCTCCCTGCGTGCCTGTCTATGCGATTATGCCGCGCGTCATATCCCCCAAACAGAAGAAAGACCGCTTGCCACGGTGGATGCCTGCATTGAAATAGGCGACACGCACCCGGCCTTTTGCGACGCCCTTGCGGCAATGGCACCCTTTGGAGCAGGCAACGAAATGCCTTTGTTTTTACTGCAAAATGTAACACTTACCGATATAAAGCCCCTTTCGGGAGGAAAGCATACCAAAATGATCGTCTCAAAGGACGGACTGCAGGCGCAAGCACTGCTGTTTGGCAAGGGACCCCTGACCATGGGTTACGTGCAGGGAGATAATGTGGATCTTGTCTGCCATGTGGAGCGTAGCAGCTATATGGGCTATACCACCACAAAACTGATGGTGCAAAAGATATTCCCAACCCTTGACGGCGACAGAAAAGATAAATATCAAAGACAAACACTGCAAGAGATACTGTCCTTTGAAAGCGAAATGACAGATCTGCCAAAGCGCGCGGAGCTGGCTGTGCTGTACCGCTTTTTGGCACAGGCAGAGCGGCAGGGGCAGGGGGAGTACAGTTATCGCTATGTATATAGCAATCTTGACGGTATGACCTATCCCAAGCTGTTTATCAGCCTTCTGATCTTCAAGGAAGCGGGGCTGATCAACTTAACGGCAAATGAGAATACCTTTCGTTTTTCGCTGAATGCGGTAAAAGAAAAGGTCGATTTGGAAGAAACCCCGTTGTACCGCCGTCTGCGCCCACAGTATGACTGAGAGAAATACATAAAAAATACGTTAGGAGACCGCCATGTATCAACCAATCCAAAATCTGCTCAATATTCTCGCAAGAACAGAAAAGAAATATGACACGGATAAGATCTGCCGTGCCTATCTGTTTGCGGCGAAACTGCATGAAGGGCAGTTCCGCGTCAGCGGCGATCCTTATATTTCCCATCCCATTGCTGTGGCGGAGATCGTGGCAGGACTGGAATTGGATACCGACTCCATTTGCGCGGCACTGCTGCACGACACGGTGGAGGACTGCGATATCTCGCTGGATACCATTCGTGAGCAGTTTGGCAAGGAAACCGCCTTTTTGGTGGATGGACTGACCAAACTGGCAAAGATCCCCTTTGCAGATAAAGAAGAACAGCAGGTGGAGAACCTTCGGAAAATGTTCCTTGCCATGAGTAAGGATATCCGCGTCATCTTTATCAAGCTGTGCGACCGACTGCACAATATGCGTACCCTCGGGGTGAAGGTGGAGGGTAAACGCCGTGTCACCGCCCTTGAGACCATGCAGGTATATGCCCCCTTGGCACACCGCCTTGGTATGCAGAAGATCAAGCATGAACTGGAAAACCTTTCGCTTTCCTTCCTTGATCCCATCGGCTATAACGAGATCTACCGCGATATCGAGCGCCGATACGGTCAAAACATCGGCTTTATCGAAAAGGCAAAAGGACAGATTGCCGATAAGCTGAACGAAATGCACTTCGATTTCGTCATGGAAGGCAGAGTCAAGTCTGTTTACAGCATTTATAAAAAGATGTATGAGCAGAACAAGAATTTTGATGAGATATACGATTTCTATGCTCTGCGCGTCATTACTGAAACAGAACTTGATTGCTATACCATCCTTGGTATCATTCACGATATGTTCAAGTCCATTCCCGGCAGATTCAAGGACTATATCTCCACCCCCAAGCCCAACCTGTACCGCTCATTGCATACAACGGTAATCGGACGGGACGGTATTCCCTTTGAAGTGCAGATCCGTACCAGAGAGATGCACCATGTGGCAGAATACGGTATCGCCGCCCACTGGAAATACAAGTCAGGCGAATCTGCCAAGGCAGAGATCGACTCCAAATTGGAATGGATCTCCAAACTCATTGAAAACGAAGACTACACCAGAGACCCGGATGAATTTCTGCGCTCTCTGAAGATCGATATATTCCACGACGAAACCTTTGTGTTCACCCCCAAGGGAGATGTTGTGGTACTGCCCCTTGGCTCCACCCTCATTGACTTTGCCTATGCCATTCACTCGGCGGTGGGCAATAAAATGGTGGGAGCGAAGATCAACGGCACCATTGCCCCCATTGACAGTGTGCCCGAAAACGGGCAGATCGTGGAGGTGCTGACCTCCTCGTCCTCCAAGGGACCCAGCCGCGACTGGCTTAAGATCGTAAAGACCGCCGAAGCGCGCAATAAGATACGCCAGTGGTTCAAGAAGGAAAAGCGAACAGAAAATATCGTTGTGGGCAAAAATGAGGTGGATAAGGAAATGCGCCGCTACGGCAGAGCCTACACCGAAGCCCAGAAGAACGAAATTGTGTCCAATGTGGGCTCCCGTATGGGTATTCAAACTGCGGACGACCTATACAACATGATCGGCTACGGCGGACTTTCGGTTTCTAAGATCTCCATCAAACTGCACGACGAATTTGAGCGGGTGGTAAAGCCGGAGATAGCGCCTGCACCGCTGGAATTGGAGGATATCAAGGTAAAGCCCCATACGGGTCACAAGGGAAGCGGCGTAGTGATCGACGGGGTGGAAGGACTGTCGGTGAAATTTGCCAAATGCTGTAACCCTCTGCCGGGGGATAAGATCATCGGCTTTGTCACCAAGGGATACGGCGTTTCGGTGCATAAGCGCGAGTGCTATAATGTTACCTCCATGATCGATGACGAAAGATACCGTGACCGCTTTGTCACCGCCCATTTTGAACAGGCTGTGGTGCAGGAAGCCAAGCAAACCTATGAAGCTTACATTCAGATCTTTGCGGAAAACAGCATGACTCTGCTCGCCGACATTACCATGTCGCTTGCCGATATGCGTGTGGCACTGCACGCCATCAATACCCAAACCAAACCCACAGCAGAGATCGTGATCAATCTGGTGGTGGGATGTAAAAATATAGAACACTATTATTCCATTGTTGCAAAGCTGAAATCCATACCCAATGTGAATGATGTGGTGAGAGGATATGCGTAATGACCGTAGTGATACAAAGAGTAAAAAGCGCCGCAGTAAAAGCTGAAGGGGAGCTTGTCGGACAGATCGGCAAGGGACTGCTGTTGCTGCTGGGCGTATTTGAAAATGACAGCGAAAAGGATGCGGAGGTTTTGGCGGCAAAACTATCGAAACTGCGCATTTTTTCGGATGAAAACGGCAAGATGAACCGCTCTGTCAACGATGAAAAGGGCGGGGTGCTTGTGGTTTCCAATTTCACTCTGTGCGCAAATTATAAACACGGAAACCGCCCCGACTATATACGGGCTGAGAAACCGCAAAGAGCCAATATGCTGTACGAATACTTTAGCCAAGAGTTGCGTAAATTGATAGAAGGCGGGGTAGCAAACGGCAGTTTCGGCGCGGATATGGAAATATCCGCCGTGCTGGACGGCCCTGTTACCATTGTTATGGACAGCCGCGTGCTGACGGGGGAAGTATGAAAATATATATTGAGGGCGACATCAATACCAGTTATGTCCAAAGCCTGGCACTGCTGTTCTTCCCGGGAATGAAATTTTCCCAAAGTGAGGAAGAATCCAGCGAGATCCCCGTGGCGCAGGTGAGCGTTGACCGGCAGGAGGAAGGCTACCATGCAAAGGTAAGCCTGAGCTTGCTTGGCAATACGACTTGCGGTGAAAATACAACTCCCTTTGATCCCCTTTACAGTGAAGAGCGTATTAAAAAGATTGCCGTGGGGGCGGCATTTTACGACGCGGGCAGAAAACTGCTTGACTACGACCCGCCTTGGGGGATCCTGACGGGAATCCGCCCTGCCAAGATCGCGGGCAATCTCTATAAATCGCTGAACAACAAGCTTTCGGTGCGCCGTGCTTTGACCAAAGACTATCTGCTCAGCCCCAAAAAATCAATGCTGGTGACCAAGGTGGCAGTGCAGGAGCAAAAACTGCTTGCCAAATACGGCAAGGATACCTGCAGCTTATATATTTCCATTCCGTTTTGTCCCACCAGATGCGCCTACTGTTCCTTTGTTTCCTATGCCACGCCCAGACTTCTTTCCATGATCCCCGACTACCTTGCCTGCTTAGAGAGGGATATAGCCGATATGATAAAGGTGATTCGGGAAAAGGGACAAAAGATCGTCACTGTTTATATGGGCGGAGGTACGCCGACCACCCTTTCGGCAGAGCAAATGGAGCACCTTCTTTCGGTGATCGCACAGCATGTGGATATCGGCTCTCTGCATGAATTTACCGTTGAAGCGGGCAGACCCGACACCATCACGGCGGAAAAGCTGGATGCCATGAAGAATCAAGGTGTGGGGCGCATCAGCATCAATCCCCAAACGCTGAACGACGATGTGCTAAGAGGTATTGGCAGATGCCACAGTGCCGACGATTTTTACCGCGCTTATTATCTTGCCAAAGAGCGCACTTCTTTTGACATTAATGTGGATCTGATCGCAGGGCTTCCCGGAGACAGCTTTGTGAGCTTTTCCAAAACGGTGGATCAGATCATCCACCTTGCCCCCGAAAATCTCACCGTACATACCTTGTGCGCCAAAAAGGCGGCAGATATGCTGCGCCGGGGCTTCAATGTGTTCACGCGCAGTTCCGCCGAGGCAATCAAATCGGTGGATTATTCACAGGTAGCCGCCATGAATGCGGGTTACCATCCGTATTATCTCTACAGACAAAAGAATACCGTGGCAAATCTGGAAAACGTAGGATTTGCCCGGCCGGGCCACGAAGGACTGTACAATGCACTGATCATGGCGGATGAACACGATATCTATGCTGTGGGTGCGGCGGCGGTGTCCAAGGTCATCGGTTCGGACGGCAAGATCCATCGCAGCTCCATGCCTAAGTACCCCTATGAATATCTGCAGACCGAGGCAAACACCGAGGAAAGGGAAATGTATTTCAAGAACCTTGCCGCCATCGAATAAGCCTCCATTGTAATAGGAGAAGAATATGATAAAAAGTGATCCCGCGCTTCTTACAAACCAAGAAGCAATGAGACAGCTTGTATGCGACAGTGAAGCAAAATTTGAAAAACAGCTGGATGATCTTTGCCGCCTTGTAGGCAGCAGGGAGGATCTGAAGGCGATCATGCTCTCAGGCCCCACCTGCTCGGGCAAGACCACCACCGCCGCAAAGCTCATCGGAAGCCTGTCGGAGGCAGGCAAGGATGTGCATGTGGTCTCGGTGGATGACTTTTACTATGACCGTATGTACCTCATGGCACGCAGTGAACAGCTGGGCTTCGATGTGGACTTTGAGTCCATTGCCTCCATTGACCTGCCGTTCTTCAAAATGTGCATGCAGTCGCTGTTAAGAGGCGAAAAGACACTGCTTCCGCATTACGATTTTGTACTTGGCAGACGCTCCAATTACGAAGCCTACCAAATGGGGGAAAACAGTGTTCTGCTGGTGGAGGGTATACAAGCGATCTATCCCGAGATCCGCGCGGAATTTGCCGCCTGTGCTTCGGTTTCAGTGTTCATCAGCGTGGAAAGCGCTATTGACTGCAAAGAAGCGGTATTTTCGCCCACCGAGGTGCGCCTGGTGCGCCGCTTGGTTAGGGACCACCATTACCGCGGTGCCAATACCGAATTTACCTTTTCCCTTTGGAAAAGTGTCACCGATAACGAAAAGGCATCCATTCTGCCCTATATGCATACTGCCACCTACCGTTTGGACTCGGCAATGGCGTATGAACCCTATATTATGAAAAATCAGCTGATCCCGCTTCTTTTATCGCAGATTTTCGAAAAAAGCCCCTACTATGAAAAGAGCCGCGATCTGATTGCAAAATTGCAAAAGCTGCCCGACTGTCCCGCAGACTATTTACCCCCCCATTCGGTGTATCACGAATTCATCGGATAAACCCCAAACGAAAGAATTACGAGGTATCTGTACTTTGAAATCCAATACCGATCACAAACTGGTAACAGGGGCGGTCTTTCTTGCCGCTTCCGGGATGATCGTAAAAGTATTGGGACTTGTATGTAAAATACCCTTGGTCCATATCATTGGGGACCGGGGAATGGGATATTATAACTGCGCATATACCATTTATAATTTACTGTATATACTGTGCGGCACGGGAATTCCCGTGGCAGTGTCCATTCTTGTGTCGGAAGGGGCGGCAAAGGGAGATCGGAAGGGCGTTTTTCTGATCTTTCGCACCGTATTCTTTGCCATTCTGCCGGTGGGGCTGTTGGGCGCGGGCTTTTTACTGTTCTCGTCGCACTCACTTGCCCGTTGGATCGGCAATCCCCCTGCCTATATTGCCATTTCCGTAATGGCACCCGTATTTTTGTTTTCCTGCCTGTCGGGGGCACTGCGGGGCTATTTCCAGGGTCGTATGGATATGATGCCCACCGGCATTTCCCAATTGGCAGAGGCAGGCGCCAAGACCCTTTTTGGGGTCGGCTTTGCCTATTACGGCGTGCGGCGCAGTCTGCCCCTTGCGGGATGCGCGGCGCTGGCGCTGATCGGTATTGCCTTTGGCAGTATGTTATCGGCGCTGTACCTGTTTTTACTTTCCATTGTCAAGGGCGCATGGAAAAGAGAGGATGGCAAAAGTTCCTATACGGTAAAGTCAATTTTAAAAAAACTGTTGTCCATCGCCCTGCCTGTGACCATGGGCTCGCTTGTGATCTCGCTGTCCAATTTTATTGATTTAACGCTGATTATGCGCCTTCTTCCCCAAACGGGAATGGACAGCGAAAGCGCCAACCTGATTTACGGAAACTATACAGGGCTTGCCGTACCGCTTTTCAATCTGCCCCCTGTTATCATTCTGCCCATTGCCTATGCCGCTGTGCCGAAATTAACGGCTCTAAGGCAGGCAAAGCAAAACGACGCGATCGGAAAGCTGTCCGAAGCAGCACTGAAAGCGGCGTCCATCTTTACGATTCCTGCGGTACTGGGGCTGTTTGTGCTTTCCAAAGAGGTGCTTTTGATACTGTTTGAACGTCAAAGCGCCCTGCGCGCCGCCCCGCTTTTGACCTTGCTTGCCCCCGCAGTTTTCTTTGTGGGCATTGTTACGGTCACCAATTCACTGTTGCAGGCGGCAGGCAAACAGTTTCTGCCTGTGTTTTCCATGCTGTGCGGCGGTGCAGTCAAGTTTTTGGTGGGAATACTGCTCATTCCGAAGATCGGGATTGCGGGTGCGCCCATTGGCACCCTTGCCTGTTACTTGGTCATTGCCGTGTGCAATTTGATCTTCACGGTAAAATATTGCCGCCTGCGCCTTCGTTTTTTTTCCGTCTTTTGGTCGCCGCTTGCGGCTTCCCTTGGCGGGGTATTGACGGGGAAACTGCTCTATATTGCTTTCAGTGCCCATTTAGGTGTGCGGTGGGCAGGCATGGTTGGCATTTTGGCAACCGCCCTTGTATATGGGGTACTGCTGATCTGCTTTGGCACGCTTTGCGAAAAAGAGCTTGCCATGCTGCCGATACCCCAAAAATGTAAAAAAATATTACTGCGCTTGCAAAGAACCAAGCGTGAAGTTTGTTAGGTGTAAAAAATGAGATCTGCCAAAGAACTGCAAAATGCCGATCATTACGGCTACTCTGAACTGTACGACATTGTTGCCTTGCTTCGCTCCGAAGAGGGCTGTCCCTGGGACCGTGCCCAGGATCACCATTCCATACGTAAAAACCTGATAGAAGAAGCCTATGAAGTGGCGGAGGCGCTGGACAGAGAGGATGCCGTGCTTTTGCGCGAGGAGCTGGGGGATCTACTGTTACAGGTGTTTCTGCATGCCGATATGGAAGAGCGGGCAGGCAGGGAAGGCATGGATGGCGTGTTTGACGGTATCTGCCGCAAGCTGATCTTCCGCCACCCCCATATTTTCGGTGGTGAAAATGCCGTGACTGCCAAAGAAGCACTGGCTGGATGGGAAGAAAGAAAAAAGGTGGAAAAGGGGCAAAAGACCCTATCCCAAGATTTGAATCGGGTAACGCGCACCCTGCCGGGGCTGATGCGTGCCCAGAAGATACTGAAAAAAGCCGAAAAAGGCGGCGTGGATCTGACGGCATATCTCTCGGGGGACGACCCTGTGAGTTGTCTGTTTGCCCTTTGCCTGCAGGCAAATCAGCAAGAGATCGATTTGGAGCAGGCGGTGTATCACCGTCTGGAAGAACTGATCGGTGAAGTAAAGCAAAACGAGGTCGAAAATGAGAATTGATAAATTTTTAAAGGTGTCCCGTATCATCAAGCGGCGCACCGTGGCAAACGAAGCCTGTGACGCGGGCCATATTACAGTGGGCGGCAAAGTGGTCAAGGCATCCTATGAAGTCAAAGAAGGAGATATCGTGGAGGTGGGATTCGGTTCGAGAAAACTCACCGTGCGTGTGCTGGATGTGAGAGAACACACTCTGAAGGCAGACGCCGCCAGCCTGTACGAGGTCATCTCCCAGTCATAATTCCCGGGTCAGTGCATATAGTAGATAACAGAATATATATCCGAAAGAGGTAGGCTATGGCATCAACCGATAACATCGGAAAAAAGCAAAGCACAGCGCATACGCTGTCGCTTTCGGGACGTGAAACGCTTTCCTTAACGGGAATTTCGGATGTGATCAGTTTTGATGAGAACGGACTGCTTTTGCAGACCGACGACGGTACCTTGACAGTGGACGGATCGGATATCCACATCGTTGCCCTGTCGGTGGAAACGGGAGAGCTGCTGGTGCAGGGCAGGATCTGCGGACTGTACTATGTGGACAGAAACGCCAAAAAGAGCGGATTTTTTAAGAAAAGAGATCCGTAACCGTGTTTGCCTATGTGGATGGGCCCTATCCGTACCCTATGGTACTGCTGTTATCGTTTCTGTTCGGTATCGGGATGGGGCTTTTTTACGAATGCTTTCGCGTATTGAGAACTGCCCTTGGCAGACTTGAAAATGCACCTTACCGCATCATACGCATGGTTTATTGTGCCCTTGTTTTTGCGCAGGATTTGATTTTCTTTCTTGCCATGGCAGTGTGCGGCGTGCTGTTTTTATATGTCTGCAACCGAGGACAGCTGCGTTTGTCCATTCTGCTTATGATAGCATCCGGCTTTTGTCTGTATTTGCTCACTCTTGGCAGGCTGGTTTTTCGCCTGCATTCTGCGCTGATCGGATTTTTGTACAGAATATTGCGCTTTGTGTACCGATATACCTTCGGTGTGCTGTTTCGTGCGCTGTACTTCCTTTGGCAGAAAAGTTTTGGAAAATGGCTTTGGAAACTGGGTAAAATATTGCAAGAGTACCTGCTTATGCGTAAAAAAAGGCGGGCGTACCGCCGTCTGGATCGCTTTGCGGAAAGCACAAAGCATATAGAGCATTTTCCCGATCATGCGGGAATGCCGTAACTAAATTCGGAATTTGAAAATTACCGTCAAACGACGTATGATAAATAAAAAATAGGAAAGGACAATTGAAACGATGAAACACGGAAGCAGTTTCTTTTTGAAAATGGCGATCGTTCTGTTTATGGCATTCAGTATTGTTACCATTTTGAATCTCCAGCAGCAGTTTAGCGAATTGGAAAAGAAACACGCCAAACTCAAAAGCGAAGTGGAGGCATATGAAGAGCGTATTGCGGAATTGCAGTATCAGCTGGACCGTCCCTTCGACAACGAATATATCATTGAAATTGCCCGCAAAAAACTGAACTACCATCTGCCCGACGAAATTATTTTTGAAAACCACCAAAACAACTGATATGGAATTTAAAATTGAAAAAGAGTGGGACCAAAGGACTGTAAAAGAATTTTTGTACGGCAAAGTGGGTGTTTCCCGCGCTGTGTTGACACGGTTAAAGCAAAATGAGCGCGGTATCCTGCTTTGCGGCAAGCGGGTCACGGTGCGGGCGGTGTTAAAGGAAAACGATATTCTTTCTCTGGAACTGTCGGATACAGCAGACGGACGTGTCAGCATGATCCCCCCGCGCGATCTGCCTTTATCGGTGGTTTACGAGGATGATTTTTTACTGGTGGTAAATAAAGCTCCCGGTATGCCCACCCATCCCACAAGGGGCCACTATGAAGATACCCTTGCCAATGCACTTGCCGCCTATCAAACGAAAAATAACGAAAAAGGCGGCGTATTTCGGGCGGTGAACCGTCTGGATCGGGACACAAGCGGACTTGTGCTGATCGCCAAAGATCAGTTAAGCGCCGCCAAGCTGGGAAGATCCCTGCAAGAGGGAAGGATCGAAAAGACCTATCTCGCGCTTTTGTCGGGCTGTGTTGCAGAGCCTGAGGGAAAGATCGAGGTTCCCATTTGCCGTGTTTCGGAAAGCATTATCACAAGGCGGTGCTGTGAAAAAGGGCAGGGAGATGATGCCCTGACTCTGTATCGGGTGCTTTGCCGATATAGGGATTATACCCTTGTGCAGGCGCGCCCCATCACAGGCAGGACCCATCAGCTCAGAGTGCATTTTGCCCATATAGGGCATCCCATTTTGGGGGACACGCTGTACGGCAAAGAGGACTGCCGCATGGCAAGGCAGGCCCTGCATGCAAACAGTCTATCCTTTCCCCATCCCACAGATGACAAAACCCTGCGGGTAACTTGCCCTGTACCTGCAGATATGTTAGAATTGATTAAAGAAGGTAATTATGAAATTACGCAATTGGATCCGAAATAATGTTCCGGTGAGTGCTTTGTGCCTGTACGCATTGGCGGCGGTATCGCTGTTGATCCATCTGACAGGCATATTATTTCCCGCCTTTGCCGACCTTTTCACCCGCAGTATAGCGGGCTTTTTCCGTATGGCACTTGCCAAAGTATCGGGGCTGTATTCCTTTTCGCTGGCTGAGATCTGCATTCTCATGCTGCCCATACTGTTTATCTTTATTTTGGTAAAGGTGATCCGATATTATAAGCAGGACGATGCGACAAAGCTCAACCGCTTTTTTGCCATGGCATTTGCGCTGCTCAGCCTGTTCTATTCCACCTTTGTTTTTACCTACGGCATGGGCTACCGCGGCTATACGCTGGATCAAAAACTAAGCTTGGATAAAAAGGAAGTAGAGATAGAACAGCTGGCAAAGACCGCACGCTACCTTGCGGAAATGACAAACAAGGCATCCCTGGAGGTGGAATTCATTTACGGAAAAAGCTCGGTCATGCCCTATAGTCTGTCTGAGTTGAATGATAAATTAAACGATGCCTATGCGGATTTTCACAAGGACAACCCCTTCTTTTTTAATTTCCGTTCAAAGGTCAAGCCCATGCTTTTGGCAAAAGGAATGTCCTATATCCATATGCTTGGTATGTACACCTATTATACGGGGGAATCGAATATCAATACCGAATTCCCCGATTATACCATCCCGTTTACCGCCGCTCACGAAATGGCGCATCAGCGCGGGATCGCCAGAGAGGACGAGGCGAATTTCATGGCGTTTTTGGTGTGCGTTTCCAGCAGTGATCCCTATATCCGCTATGCGGGCTATCTGAATCTTTACGAATATACGGCGGGTGCACTTTACGACGCCGACAAAAGCGAATACAGCAAGGTATATCAAGTGCTGAAGAACACGGTGCGCTACGAAATGAACAGTTATTCTGTCTTTTTTGACGGCTACCGAGACAGCTCTGCCGCCAAGGTTTCCGACACGCTCAACGATGCTTTTCTCAAGGGAAACGGTCAGGAGCAGGGGACTGCCAGTTACGGTCTGGTGGTTGATCTGGCAGTGGCATACTACGAAGAAATAATTTTGTCGCAGAATAGCTGAAATTGTTTTTCAGCGAATGTTTCTCAAAAAACATCAGCTTTTTTGCGCAATAACACTTGCAAAAGCAAAAAAACTATGGTAGAATAGTAAAAAGGATATATTGATACCAATGATTGTTTCAGCGAGCGGAGGTGGCGAAAGTGAAACAACTCCCCTTCGCCTGCCTTGGCAATCAGGGAACAGAAAACGTCTGTGCAGTCAGCGCATTTCACAGCGGATTCAACCGTGACTGTGCGTCATATTTTGGCGTGCAAAAGCAAGCGGACGGCAGTTATGTTTTTCGTACATGGGCGCCGGAGGCGCTTGGCTGCAGTCTCTGCGCTGATTTTACCGACTGGGAAGAGGGACTTCCCATGGCCAAGATCACAGACGGCGGCATTTACGAATGCAGGGTGCAGGATAGCCGTTTTCCTATTGAAGGTGCGCGGTATAAATTCAAGATATACGGCAAAGAGAGCGCTTGCTACAAAGCAGATCCCTTTGCGCGTTATTGCGAAAAAGTGCCTCAAACTGCCTCTGTAGTGCGAACTGATTTTTCCTATACCTTTCGGGACGAAGAGTATCTGAAGCGCCGCGCAAAGCGGTATGTGGCAACCGAACCCGAAATGGCATATCCGCTCAATATTTATGAAATGCATCTGGGTTCCTTCTTCCGTCATCCGGACGGAAGATATCCTTCCTATATCGAGATTGCGGACAAATTGGTTCCGTATCTTCGGCAAATGGGATATACCCATGTGGAGTTTCTCCCGCTGTTTGAACATCCGAGGGATGACAGCTTAGGTTTTTTGGCAACGGGCTTTTTTGCCCCCACCTCCCGTTTCGGCACGCCGGAAGAGTTTGCGGCTCTGGTGGATCGGCTGCATAATGCGGGAATCGGCGTGATTCTTGATTATGCGCCTGTTTGCTTTGACCGTTCGGAGCACGGACTTGCTGCCTACGATTCGAAAGGTGCCTTCGAGGGGCAAAAGGAGCAAGGGGCAAAGATCGGGGTGTTTGATCTGTCCAAAGGCGAGGTGCAGAGCTTCCTTGTATCAGCGGCGTTATATTGGATCGGCAGTTTTCACATTGACGGCATGCGCCTGATCACCGAGCAGGAAGACCCCGATACCTTAAATATTTTAAAGATGCTGGTGGATGCGGTCACAAGCGAGTACCCCGATGTTTTGATGGTCACCGAGACCCCCGGTAAAAAGCTGTTTGGCAAAGCGCCGCGGCTTGCCCTCAAATGGTATCGTGCCTGGACCAAGGATGTTTTTGATTATATCCGTCTTGACCCCATCGCGCGTATGAATCACCCGGCTGAAATGAATTTCACACGTTCGCCGGGAAAGAAATTCATCCTGCCCATTTCCCACCGTGAGGTGGCGCTAGGCAAGCGTTCCCTGATTGAAAAAACCAAGGGATCGTATGAACAAAAGTTTGCGCAGCTGCGTGCGCTGTTTCTCTTCCAGATGACCTATCCGGGAAAGAAATTGTCTTTCATGGGAAACGAATATGGGCAATTCCGTGAGTGGACCTTCGACAGTGAGCTTGAATGGTTCATGCTGGGATATGATATGCACAGACGGCTGCAAAGATTTGTTTCGGATCTCAACCATATCTATCTCACCTCTGCGCCTCTTTACGAAAAGGATTTTGATCCGAGCGGATTTGAGCGTTTTTGGACCGGCGGTGACTGCATCGGCTATCGCCGCTACGGCAGCGACGGTGACGAGCGCATCGTACTCATATCCTTTGCGGGCGTGGATTCCCGCCCGCTGACCATTCCCGTTTCGGGAAAATACAGCCGATATCGGGTGTCTATAGATACTGCGAGCGAGCTATATACAGGCAAGCCTTGCACACGGCAGACGGTGTACGAAGCTGTGGAAAGCAAGGGAAGCTATTCTTTGGCGGTTCCCGCAGTTGCGTGTTCCGGAGTGATTCTGGAAGCGGATCCCCAAAGCAAACAATCAAGTGACTCATTTAATTAAAATATATGATCAACGGAGGAAGTTATGTTCAGCAAAAAAGAATGTGTAGCAATGCTTCTTGCCGGCGGACAGGGCAGCCGTTTGTACGCGCTGACTGAAAAAGACGCCAAGCCGGCAGTATCTTTCGGAGGCAAATACCGCATCATCGACTTTCCGCTCTCTAACTGTGTAAACTCGGGTATCGACACCGTGGGTGTGCTGACGCAGTATCAGCCCTTGACTCTGAACGAGTATATCGGCAACGGTCAGCCTTGGGATTTGGACCGCATGTCCGGTGGCGTAACCGTATTGCCTCCCTATCAGGCAAAGGATGGCGCTGACTGGTACAAGGGTACTGCCAACGCGATCTACCAGAACTTGAATTTCATCAACCGTTACAGCCCCGATTATGTTGTGGTTCTCTCGGGCGACCACATTTATAAGATGGACTACAGCCGTATGCTGGATTACCACAAGGCTAACAACGCCGACTGCACAATCGCGGTGATCGATGTTCCGCTTTCCGAAGCAAGCCGTTTCGGTATTATGTATGCCGACAAAGAAAACCGTATTTACGAATTTGCAGAAAAGCCCGCTAACCCCAAGAGCACCATGGCATCCATGGGTATTTACATTTTCAATAAGAATATGCTGGAGCAGTATTTGATCAATGATGCAAAGGATCCTGCTTCCTCTAACGACTTCGGCAAGAATATCATTCCCACCATGCTGAATGACGGAGCGCGTATGTTCGCATATCCCTTCGAAGGCTACTGGAAGGATGTCGGAACGGTCAACAGCCTGTGGGAAGCCAACATGGACTTGCTGGGCAGCGAACCCACCTTCGATCTGTACGATAAGAACTGGCGTATCTTCTCCCGTAACCACGCTTACCAGGCACAGTACATCGGTTCTGATGCGATCGTGGAGAACTCTCTTGTTACCGAGGGCAGTGAGATCCACGGTACGGTTATTAACTCCATTCTCTCAGGCGGCGTGTATGTTGCTCCCGGAGCAGTTGTAAAGGACGCAGTATTGATGGACGGCGTGCGCATACTGTCGGGCGCTCATGTAACCAATGCCATCATTGACGGCGGTACCGTCGTGGGAATCGGCGCTGTGGTAGGCGCAGAAGCCGCAGAAGACGGCACTCGCAAGGTGGTCGTTATCGGAAACGGCGTTACCGTAGAGCCCGGCACCTGCGTTGAAGCCGGTGCTATTGTCAGTGCGAACAATCAATAAGGAGGGTACATATAATGTCTGCAGTAGGAATTATTTTCTCGAATCTCTTTGATAACAATCTGCCCGAACTGACCAAGAGCCGTGCGCTTGCATCGGTCCCCTTTGCGTGCAGATACAGACTGATCGACTTCTCTCTGTCGAATATGGTCAACTCCGGTATCGACAATGTATATGTTGTTACCCACCAGAATTATGAATCTTTGATGCGTCACATCGGTTCCGGCAAGGACTGGGATCTGGCGCGCCGCTCGGGCGGTGTAAAACTGCTGCCCCCCTTGATGACAGCATTTGCATATCAGGGAAGTGTTTCTTATAACACCCGCCTGGAATCCCTCAAAAATATCACCCATACCATTGACCGTCTGACTGAGGACTATGTGGTTCTGTCCGACTGTGACAGCATTTGCAACCTCAATCTTACTGAAATGATCGAACAGCACGAAAAGACCGGTGCTGACGTAACCATTGCCTGCAAGAACATGAATATCACCCCCGACAAAGCCGCAGCCGCTGTGGTGGTTTCCTACGATGAAATCGGCAGAGTCAACGATGTGATCATTCGTCCCGAAGAGGTGGGGAATGCCAATGTGAGCATTCACATTCTGGTGATCAACCGCCGTTATCTGCAGAGTATTCTGCACGATGCCATTTCCCACAATCTCAACAATCTGTATTTGGATATTCTGGCAAAGAACGCAGGCAGCGCCAAGATTTTTGCTTATGAATACGACGGATTCTACAGCAATATCGTCAACCTCACCGACTACTATAACTGCAGCATGAGCCTGCTTGGCGACAGCGAAGAGAGAAACTCTTTGTTTAATGTGCGTCACCGTCCCGTGCTGACCAAGGTGCATAACACGCCTCCCACCAAGTACGGCGCAGATTCCAAGGTAGTGAACTCTCTGATTGCCGATGGATGCGTAATCGACGGAACTGTTGAAAACTCTCTGATCTTCCGCGGTGTTAAAATCGGAAAAGGAACCACTGTGCGAAACAGTATCGTGTTTAAAGACACGTATCTTGGCGAGAATGTAACACTGGAATGTGTTATTACCGATAAAGCGGTGGTCATTCGCGACGGCGTGAAGCTGTGCGGTCATGAGACCCAGCCCTTCTTTATCGAAAAGGGTAAAATGATTTAAGTAAAAAGAGGAGGATAACAATGAAAAAGATCTTATTTGTTGCATCCGAAGCCAACCCCTATGCGGGAACCGGCGGACTTGGCGACGTAATCGGCTCTCTTCCCGGAGCGCTGGCAGCCGAGAGATCTGATCTGGATGTGCGTGTGGTCATTCCCATGCACGTAGGTAAGGTTTCGCCTGAGTATAGAACCGCCATGAAGAAGATCTGCGAATTTGACGTTCCTCTCTCCTGGCGTACCCTGTACTGCGGCATCTACAGTCTGAATGCAAACGGCGTGACCTGGTATTTCGTTGATAATGAATACTATTTCAACCGCACCAAGCTGTACGGTGAATATGACGACGGCGAACGCTATGCCTTTTTCTCCAAAGCAGTGCTTGAAATGTTGCCCCATATCGATTTCGTGCCCGACGTACTGCACGCAAACGACTGGCAGAGTGCTCTTACGGTGATCTATCTTAAGAAACTGTATCCCCAGTACGACACCAAGGCTATTTACACCATACACAACATCGAATACCAGGGAAAATACAGCTTTGGAATTTTGGGAGATGTGTTCGATCTGCCGAATGAACTGGCATCCACCGTGGAATACGACGGTTGCGTGAACTTAACCAAGGGTGCCATTGTCTGCGCAGATAAGGTAACTACTGTCAGCGCGCGCTATGCCGAAGAGATTGGCACCGAGTTCTACAGCCACGGTCTGCATTATATCATTTGGGAAAACCGCGATAAGGTGTGCGGTATTGTAAACGGTATCGATCTGTCGCTGTACGATCCCGAGGATCCCTCTCTGCCCGCACCCTTCTCGGTAAACGATATTTCCGGTAAGGCAACCTGTAAGTTGGAAATTCAGCGTCGTTTCGGTCTTCCTGAATCCGAAACTACCCCTCTTGTTGTAATGATCTCCCGTCTGGCAACCCACAAGGGCTTTGACCTTGTGAAGTGCATTCTGGAAGAATTCCTGCAGGAAGATGTGCAAGTGGTACTGCTCGGTACCGGCGAAAAGGAATACGAAGAATTCTTCTCCTGGATCGCAAACCGTTATCCCAGCAAAGCATCCGCAATGCTGGCATACAATAAGGGAATTGCCAAACTGCTGTACGCCGGCGGCGATATCTTCCTCATGCCCTCTCTCAGCGAGCCCTGCGGTCTTGCGCAGATGATGGCATCCCGTTACGGCACTGTACCGGTGGTTCGTGAGACCGGCGGTCTTGCTGATACCATTCACCCCTATAACCCCACCACCGGAGAGGGGAACGGCGTCAATTTTGTCAGCTACAATGCGCATCATATGCTGGACGCCCTGCGCCGTGCAGTTGAGCTGTACAATAAGCCCGAACAGTGGGCAAAACTGCGTAAAAACGCAATGACCTATGATTTTTCTTGGAGCAAATCCGCAAAAATGTACCTGGATATGTACAACAGTTTGTTCTAAAGATAATTATATTTCGATCTTGCTGCTATCTCTGCGTGCGCAGGGATAGTAGCAGGTCATTTTCAAGTTAGAAAGGAAACACAATCGCAATGGACAATCAAAGCAATACCGGCGGTATGTCCGTAAAAGAAATACTGCAAAGCAAACTTACCAGATATTACGGTATCACCGCAGACGAGGCAACAAACGAGCAGATGTATCATGCACTGCAGCTTACCCTTCGTGAGATTCTTTCCCAAAAGCGGGCAAACTTCTCCGCAAAGGTTAAGGATTGCGGCGCAAAGCGCATTTATTATTTGAGCATTGAATTCCTCGTCGGCAGACAAATGCGCAACAACATCATGAATCTCGGCCTTGGCGAAGAGGTACGTGCTCTGCTTGCCGAAAGCGGACACAATCTGGACGAGATCTACGAATGTGAGACCGACCCGGGTCTTGGCAACGGCGGTCTGGGACGTCTTGCGGCATGCTACATGGACGGTCTGACCACACTGGAATACCCCGCAACCGGCTACTCTATTCTGTACGAGTACGGTCTTTTCAAGCAAAAGATCATCGAAGGCGACCAGGTTGAGCTGCCCGATGTATGGCTTCCCGACGGCAGTGCATGGCTGCAGCCCCGAAATGACAGAGCTGTCACTGTGCGCCTTGGCGGTAAGATCAACGAAACATGGAAAAACGGACAGCATGAAATCATTTATACCGACTATGAAGAAGTACAGGCGATCCCCTATGACCTGATGGTATCGGGCGGCGCAGGCTCAGAAGCAGTCAACAGACTGCGTCTGTGGAAGGCAAAAGATCTTTCCACCTTCAATATGGGTCTGTTCTCTCAGGGCGAATACGTGAAGGCAATTCAGCAGGCATCTAACGCAGAGGTTATCTCAAAGGTTCTGTATCCCGCCGATAACCACACAGAAGGTAAACTCCTGCGTCTGACACAGCAGTACTTCATGGTATCCGCTTCTCTGCAGAACATCATCACAGAGCATTTGAGAACCTTCGGTTCCATCAATAATTTTGCCGATAAGGTTGCTCTGCACGTCAACGACACCCACCCCGCCATCATCATTCCCGAACTGATGCGCATCCTTTTGGATGAATACAACTATTCTTGGGAAAAGGCATGGGATGTGGTCACAAAGACAGTCACCTACACAAACCATACCGTTATGCCCGAAGCGCTGGAAACCTGGAACGAAGACTTCTTCCGTCTGCGTCTGCCCAGACTGTACACGATCGTGTGCGAGATCAATCGCCGCTTCTGTGCGGAACTGTGGAACAGCTATCCCGGCGACTGGGATAGAATTTCCCGTATGTCTATTATGTCTAACGGCACCATCAAGATGGCAAACCTGTGTGTTTGCGCTTCCCACACCGTCAACGGTGTTGCCGCTCTGCACAGCGATATTTTGAAGAAGACCGTATTCCACGACTTCTATAAGCACACCCCCGATAAGTTTACCAATGTTACAAACGGTATCGCACACCGCCGTTGGCTGTGCTATTCCAATCCTAAGCTGGCAGGACTTTTGGATGAATGCATCGGTCCTGACTACCGTAAAAAACCCGCAACTCTTGAAAGATTCAGAGCATTTGAAAACGATACTGCTGTACTGAATGAACTTGGTGCCATCAAGCTTGCCAATAAGGAACGCTTTGCAGATTACGTGAAGAATAAGACCGGCGTAAAGCTGGATCCCACCTCCCGTTTTGACGTGCAGATCAAGCGTATGCATGAGTACAAGCGTCAGCTGCTCAACTGTCTGCGCATCATCTACCTGTACGACCTGCTTTTGGAAAATCCCGATCTGAATATCCATCCTCAGACCTTCATCTTCGGTGCCAAGGCGGCTCCCGGTTACTATATGGCAAAGCAGATCATCAAACTGATCTGGAACCTGCAAAGAGAAATCGAAAAGAATCCCAAGATCCGCGAAAAACTGCGTGTAGTCTTCATGGAAGATTACAACGTATCCCTGGCGGAAGTGCTGATCCCCGCTGCCGAAGTCAGCGAACAGATCTCGCTTGCCGGTAAGGAAGCCAGCGGTACGGGTAACATGAAGCAGATGATCAACGGTGCCCTCACTATCGGTACCTTTGACGGTGCCAACGTTGAGATCAGCCAGTGCGTTGGCGAAGATAATATTTATATCTTCGGTATGCGCAACGACGAAGTGGAAGATGTATGGCGCCACGGCTACAATTCTTACGACTACTATAACCGCAGTGAAGCACTCAAGAGAGTCATTAACCGTCTGGGCATTGGCTTTAACGGTGTATCCTTCCGTGACATGGTGAACTATCTGCTCCTGTCTCACGGTGTGGCAGACCCCTATATGTGCCTTGCTGACTTTGACTCCTACTGCGCGGCACACAATCGCTTGAACGCCGACTATCAGAATAAGGAACTGTGGGCAAAGAAGTCGCTTATCAATATTGCCCAGGCAGGCTTCTTCGCTGCCGACCGTTCCATCGAAGAATACGCAGAGCGTATTTGGCACATCAAACCTGTTAAATAAGGGAATAAATGATACGATATGATTCCAATTCGCGGAATTGAAAACATTCACGATGGGGCGAAAATTCGGGTTTCATCCCGAAACACGCCCCATGGTGAGCTGTTTTCTTCATTTGACTATGCAGATACACTGACTTTTGATGTGGAGATATCCTCAAGATACCTTGTAAAAAGCGGAAAGATGATTATTTTCCGTGACGATGACGGGGTATGTATCATTCAAAACGGTGTATTTACGCCCGATTACGGGATAGACCATCTGACGTTCACCTTCGACTGCAAGGCACTGTGTGCCGAAGCGGAAGAGGATGGGCTTTTTTACTATTATTTTTTGCTGGATACCCATTTGGGGCCTCTTTATTTGGGACTGGATGAATTCGGCCCCGATATTCTCAGCCCCAAGCTGTCCCAATCCACCGATCGGCTTTCCAAATTCCAGCTCACCGTTTACCGTGCCACCCACCAACCGCCCAAGCGTTTTGCCGGCAGGATCATGTATCAGATCTTTGTGGACCGTTTCCATAAGGGAAGCAGGGAAGTGCCCCTAAGAAAGGACGCTGTGATGGAGGAAGACTGGTATGAAGGCATTCCCCCTTACTACCGTCCGGGTGATGAGAAATTTCAAAACAATACCTTCTTTGGCGGTACGCTTTGGGGAGTGATTGAAAAGCTGGACTATTTGAAAAGTTTAGGAGTCGGTATACTGTATTTGAACCCTATTTTCACTGCGTTTTCCAATCATAAATACGATACAGGCGATTATATGTCGGTAGACAGTATGTTCGGCGGCGACAAAGCGCTGGATACTTTGCTGGCTGAATGTCATAAACGGGATATCCTTGTGATGTTGGACGGTGTGTTTAACCATACGGGAGATGACAGCCTCTATTTCAACCGCTATGGAAAATATGATAGCGTCGGTGCTTATCAAAGCAAAGAGTCGCCCTATTATCCTTGGTACCGCTTCATCAATCATCCCGATGAGTACCACAGCTGGTGGGGAGTAAAGGTGCTTCCCGGTGTGGACACCAACAATGCCGACTTTGACCGATTCATCAACGGAGAAGACGGAGTCATTTCCCACTATACCCGCAAGGGTGTGGATGCTTGGCGTCTGGACGTGGCTGATGAACTTGCCGAAGGCTTTATACGCAATTTGCGAAGCGCCGCCCGAAAAGAGGATGCCGATGCCATGGTGCTGGGTGAAGTATGGGAGGATGCCTCCTATAAGATCTCCTACGGCAAAAGGCGGCACTATTTTAGGGGTCAGGAATTGGATTCTGTCATGAACTATCCCCTGAAAAACGCCATTATTTCTTATCTTACCTCGGGGGATGCCGCCAATTTGTATATGACCACCCGCCTTCTGTATTACCACTATCCCAAATTTGTTTCTGATAATTTGATGAACCTGCTTGGCACCCACGATACCTGCCGTATCTTAACGGAGTTGGCGGGAGCACCGCTTGCCAAGGATAATAAAGATATAAAAGCAGTGGCAAAGCTGTCTGCGCAAGAGCGTAAAATGGCAACGCATCGGCTGAAAATTGCCTATTTCCTGCTTTGCTGTATGCCAGGAATTCCCTGTATTTATTACGGAGATGAGATCGGAATGGAAGGCTATGAGGACCCCTTCAACCGCCGTCCCTATCCCTGGGGCAGAGAGGACGGGGAGCTGCTCGCTTTCTATCGGCAAATGGGCAAGATCCGCTTAGATCTGCCTCTTCTTGCCGATGGCTACTATATGCCCCTTTCCCATGAAAAAGGCGTATTTACTTTCAAACGCTTTGACGACAAGGGAAACGAACTTACAGGTGCGGTCAATCTCGGCAAAGAAAAGATCGAGATTATCCTTGGAAAGAAGGGAAGCAGTGTTTTTGCAGACAATGCCCCCCTTTCATATCGCCATACTCTTTTCCCCGGCGAATTTGATCTCTATATATCATAAAATACCCCCGCACTGCTAGTGCGGGGGATTGTTTTTGGAGTCGGACTTAGCTTATGAAATTTCTTGATCGATCAATTGTAAAGCATCTTCAAGGCTCATTTGCATCACGCTATCCAAATAGGTATAAGGAGAAATGTTTTTGGCGTACATAACCGAGCCGTTTTTTAAGACATAAATATAGATGGTTGCGGTGGTAGGATTGCCTTTTTGATCGGTGGATTCCTGCGTGCAGGTAAAGTGAGCTTCTTTTAAAATGTTCAGCATCAATGCCGAATTAGAAAAACGATAGAATGCTTTTGCACTTTGTACGTCGGTAAAATCGGTACGCTGGGAAATGACAGTATGTTCGCTTTCGCTCAGTTTTTCATGCAGTGCATCATAGGTATCTTGCGGGTCACTATTTTGCATCAAATCGTTATTCCAAAGGGATTGAATGTGTGCAAGATAGTCTACATAATTACCGCTGTACATTCTGCGTACAGTCTCTTTGGCACCGAAACCGATCTCAAAGATACTGCCGTCTTCCATAATATAAATGTAGATATAAATATAATCAGCCTGTGCGGATATTTTAAAATGAGGATCTCCAAGCTTATTTGCTACGCTTGCATAGGTGGGTGAATTATCATACCATATTCCCTCTTTGAAACTGCTTACAAGCTCGTGGCTGAGCAGATTGTACTTCAAACGGGTTGCAATATAACCGCTATATCGGCTAAGCACCATTTCACATAGAGCTTCATAGACTTCCTGCGGCGTTTCGGGAAGGTCTTCTTTCGGTGCGGGTTCTTCATTGACTGTTGGCTTTTTTTGCGTTGCGGGGGGCTGTATTTCGTTCACTGTGGGGGAAAAGCCTGCGCAGGAAGAAAGAAGGAAGGCAACAAGAAGCAGAAAAGTGAGCAGGGAAATAAATTTATACTGTTTCATAGCGCCTCCTACCGTTAGTAATACATTCTCTGTTTCAGGAATTCCATACATGTTTCGAGATTGTTTATATGAATAATACTTACCTTGGAAATGTCGGCCAATTCGAAGGTGTACAGCACCGCACCGTTATCCAGCACATAGACACGGATCTCTCGGCGACCTGAATTATCTCCGGGGGCTATTTTTTCTTCGGAATACATAAAGTGAGGTTCCCCCAAAAGTGCGGTGAGGTCTTGTATGTCAACGATCATTGGCAAAAAATTGATCTTTTTGGCATTTTCCATATCGGCAAAATCGGTACGATCGGAAAAATGGGTATACATATGGGTTCGAAATTCCAAATGGATGGCGTCGTATACCGCTTTCGGATCTTCCGGTATGATCGGGGTTTCCTTCCAATAGTTTTGCATTCGATCAACATAGCTATTGAGATCTGAATGATACATTTTAGCAATCGTCCCCCACTGGCCAAACATGATCTCAAACAGATTTCCGTCATCCAGTATATAGGTGTATCGACAGGAATAATAGCTCAGATAGTTGAAAATATAATGGGGGGAGCCAAACATATCCAGTACCGTTTGCCGTGATACAGGTTCATCAAGGCAGATTTCTTCGCGGAATTTGGCAACGAGCGCTGCGGAAAGATAGTCATTTTGAGGGCGGTCAGTATGAAAACCGTCGTAGTAATTCAGTAAAAGGGCATCCAGTTCCTTTTCAACTTTTACCGGATCAGCAGTGGGTATGTCAATAGGGTTGCCGTCGGTCAAATCGGTTGGAATTTCGGGGCTTGGCATTTCTGTTCCGGTATTGGGTAAGGGCGTTTTGTCCTCGCTTTCGGGAAGAGCTGTGCCGCAGCCGGAAAGCAGAAGAGAAAGTAAAATGCAAAGGCATAGCAAGCATTTAATTTTAAATCTTTTCATTCTTTTTCCTCCGCTCCGCTTGATCTGTAAACGCAAAGATCGCCTGCACGCCCAAACGAGTAGTACGGTCGATCTGCCTTCACATATAGTTTACCATATATCAGGGAAGAAGTCAACTATGGGAATTTTGCATTTGTTATCATTTTATGAATAAAAACACCAAAACGAAAAGTTTGGTTCGTTTTGGTGTTTATACATTTGATTGTGTTTACGGTTTTTGGATCATACCGCCAATAACACTTTCCATTTGTTGCTTCGCTTCTTTTTCGATCGGTTCATAATCCGCAAGGGTAATAAAACTGATCTCGGTAACCTTGTATGCGGTAACCATTGTGGTTTCGCTTTCGCCTTCGACATGGCGAAGCGTCGCGGTATAGCTTAGTACAAGTACGCTGTCATTGTCCATTTTATAATATGCCTTGCTTTCATTCGCAGAAGCAATAGCCGGTGTATCGTCTGATCTTTTCAACATATAAGCGTGGGGGTCGCCGAAGATTTCGTACACCTCGTCATGGAACATATCCTTCTTGATTTCATCGGCAAGCTCACTTTTAATGGGATCAGCATCCGGATCTTGTCTTAAACCATCAAAGAAAGGATCATCAAACGGATCTTCAACCTCCACGATTTCAGGCTTCTTTTCAAAGCAGGAAGTAAGGCAGAGTACAGCCAAGATCAAAGCGGTAAAAATTATAAACGTTCTTTTCATAAATTAAACTCCATGACTTTAAATCATAAAAACCGAGTCGAAGCTCGGTTTTTATATTATGTTTCCAGCACCGCAAGGCGCACGGAAGCTAACTTAATTCGGTCTTTCGCAATGGTTTTATCATTTGCGGTTTGGGCGTTTTCCAGTAGCTTTTCAGCTTCTGTAAGTTCTTCTTTCAGTTTTTCGCCATCCAGCGTATCGGCAAAATCAAAGCTGTTTGTAAGCAGCGTGCATTTTCCGTTTTCCACAGAGAGAAAACCGTTTCCGCAGGCGGCATACAGATTTTTTCCGTTTGCAGTCAGCTTTGCTTTACCGATCACCACCGCTGCCATGTAATTGGTATGACCTGTCAAAATGCTGATCTGTCCTTCGGTGGTGGTGACGGTGAGCGATTCGGCAACGCCTTCAAAGCGCATACCCATGGGGGTTACAATTTGCAGATCGTAGCCTGCCATCATTTTCCGCCTTTCTTCGCCTTTTCGATGGCTTCGTCAATGGTGCCAACGAACAGGAAAGCGGATTCTGGCAGATCGTCGTGCTTGCCTTCCAGAATTTCCTTAAAGCCGCGTATGGTCTCACGAATGGGAACATATTTACCCTGCATACCGGTAAACTGCTCGGCAACCGAGAAGGGCTGGGAGAGGAAACGCTGAATTTTACGGGCACGGGAAACGGTCAGCTTATCTTCTTCGGAAAGCTCGTCCATACCCATGATGGCAATGATGTCCTGTAATTCCTTATAGCGCTGGAGGATTCTTTGGGTCTCTCTTGCCACCTCGTAGTGCTCGATACCCACAACGTCGGGGGTAAGGATTCGGGAGGTGGATTCCAGCGGGTCAACGGCAGGATAAATACCGAGCGAAGCGATGGAACGGGAAAGAACGGTGGTTGCATCCAGATGTGCAAAGGTTGTAGCGGGAGCGGGGTCTGTCAAGTCGTCCGCAGGGACGTAAACTGCCTGCACCGAGGTGATAGAGCCTTTCTTTGTGGAGGTGATTCTCTCCTGCAAAGCGCCCATTTCGGTGGCAAGGGTGGGCTGATAACCAACCGCAGAGGGCATTCTTCCCAGCAGAGCGGAAACCTCAGAGCCTGCCTGGGTAAAACGGAAGATGTTGTCGATAAAGAGAAGCACGTCCTGTCCTTCCTTATCGCGGAAGTATTCCGCCATGGTAAGACCCGAAAGGGCAACTCTCATTCTTGCCCCGGGAGGCTCGTTCATCTGACCGTATACCAGCGCTGTTTTATTGATAACGCCGGATTCCATCATTTCATTGTAAAGGTCGTTTCCTTCACGGGTACGTTCGCCAACACCTGCAAATACCGAAATACCGCCGTGTTCCTTGGCGATGTTGTTGATCAGTTCCATGATGAGCACTGTTTTACCAACACCCGCACCGCCGAACAGACCGATCTTACCGCCCTTTGCGTAAGGAGCGATCAAGTCAACCACCTTGATACCGGTTTCCAGAATTTCAGTGGTGCCTCTTTGATCCTTGTAATCGGGAGGATCACGGTGGATGCACCATTTTTCGTCGGTTTCGGGAGCGGGCTTTTCGTCCACAGGTTCACCCAAGAGATTGAAGATTCTGCCAAGGGTCTCATGCCCCACGGGAACGGTAATACCGCTGCCGGTATCAATGGCTTCGGTGCCGCGCACCATGCCGTCGGTGGAGGACATGGCGATACAGCGCACAATATCGTCGCCCAACTGCTGAGCGACCTCACATATAACGGTGTCATCGCCGTTCTTTACCTCAATGGCATTGAGCAGATTGGGCAGATGGCCGTTTTCAAATCGGATGTCCAGTACGGGACCGATGATCTGGACAACCTTTCCGATATTCTTATTATTCATATTTACTCCATTATTCATAGTCCTAGAGTGCTTCGGCGCCCGAGACGATCTCTGTGATCTCTTGCGTGATGGCTGCCTGGCGGGCACGGTTATAGTGCAGCTGCAGTGTACCGATGATCTCATCTGCGTTTTTATTGGCGGAGTTCATGGCGTTGCGCCTGGAAGCGCATTCGGATGCCAGCGACTCGTCAACGGCAGAGGAAAGCACGCCCGAAAGATATAAGGGAATGAGATAGGAGATCAATTCCTTTATATCGCCGTCGCAAAGCGGCTCGGTGGTATATCGGTCTGCCTTCGTTTCTTCCTTTGCATCGTTTGTGAAGGGAAGCAGCTGTTCATAGGCTGTCTGCTGCTGCAGCATGGAACGAAAACCGGTGTAGACCAGAACCAATCGGTCAATCTCTTCCTTTTCGTACATATCGCAGACAAGTGCCGTAATGGCAATGCAGTCATCGGGGGTGATATTCGCCGCCGAGGCAAAGGCGGTTGTAACCACCTCTTCGCCGTGACGGGTGTAGTATTCCACCGCTTTTTTGCCAATGGGAAGTACCGAATGTTCTTCGTTTTCCCAAAGACTGCGGGTCAGGCGGAAGACATTGGCATTGTAACCGCCGGCAAGCCCTCTGTCGCCTGCGATTACAATATAGCAGGTCTTTTTCACATCCCGCGCCGCGAGAAAGGGAATTTCCTCATGATTTGCGTTTTGCATCACCGAAAGGGTGGTCTGCCATAACAGCTTGTGATAAGGTCTGGAGCCTTCCGCGCGCTCTTTGGCACGGCGAAGTTTGGAGGTTGCGACCAGTTCCATCGCCTTTGTGATCTGACGTGTGCTTTCCACGCTTTTGATGCGGGATTTAATGGCATTCATAGATGCGCCGGCCATGGTGTAACCTCCTTTTTACGCTTGATTTTTGAATTTTGCTTTGCAGTGCTCAATGGCTAGGCGAAGCTCTTCTTCGGCTTCTGCCGAAAGGGTACCGCTACGCAAAATGCCCTGTAACAGCTCGTCACGGGTGGCGGTTAAATATTCGCCCAGCTCTTTTTCAAAGCGTTTCACGTCCGCCACGTCAATATCGGAAAGCAGGTCGTTGGTTACCGCATAAATGATAGCCACCTGCAGTTCCACAGGGACAGGGGAATTTTTATCTTGTTTGAGAACTTCCACAATGCGTTCGCCCTGTGCCAGACGCTGTTTGGTGTCGGCGTCCAGATCGGAACCGAACTGGGAAAATGCCTGCAGTTCACGGTACTGGGAGTAGAGCAGTTTCAGAACACCCGAAACCTTTTTCATGGCTTTGATCTGCGCATTACCGCCCACACGGGATACCGAGATACCCGGGTTGACAGCCGGGCGTACGCCCGCATGGAACAGCTCGGTTTCAAGGAAGATCTGACCGTCGGTGATGGAAATAACGTTGGTGGGAATATACGCAGAAACGTCGCCTGCCTGAGTCTCGATAATGGGAAGGGCGGTCAGAGAGCCGCCGCCGTATTCGGGAGCAAGGCGAGCGGCGCGCTCCAAAAGTCTGGAGTGCAGATAGAATACGTCGCCGGGATAGGCTTCACGTCCGGGAGGACGGCGGATCAGCAGGGAGAGGGCACGGTAAGCCACAGCGTGCTTGGAAAGATCGTCATAAATGATCAGTACATCCTTGCCTTGATCCATAAAGTATTCACCCATCGCACAGCCGGAATAGGGTGCGATATACTGCAGGGGAGAAAGGTCGGAAGCGGTGGCAGAAACCACAAAGGTATAGTCCATGGCACCGCTTTTGGTAAGTGTATCCACAAGGGCGGAAACGGTGGACTGCTTCTGACCGATGGCAACATAGATGCAGATAACATCCTTGCCTTTTTGGTTGATAATGGTGTCGGTGGCGATCACCGTTTTACCGGTCTGTCTGTCACCGATGATCAGCTCACGCTGACCTCTGCCGATCGGGATCATGGAGTCGATGGCCTTGATACCGGTCTGCAAGGGCACCGAAACCGACTTTCTGCGGATAATACCGGGCGCTTTGCGTTCGATAGGGCGGATCTCATTTGTTTCAATGGGACCCTTGCCGTCAATGGGCTGACCCAGCGCATTGACAACTCTTCCGATGAGTCCTTCACCCACGGGAACGGATACAACCTCACCCGTGCGCTTTACAAGGCTTCCTTCGGAAATGCCGACGTCGGTTCCCAGCATAACCACGCTGACGCAGTTTTCTTCCAGATTCAGTGCCATGCCGTAGGAGCCGTTGGCAAAGGAAAGCAGTTCGTTGGACTTGCATTTGTCCAGTCCGTGTACCTTGGCAATCCCGTCGCCCACCTGCAGAACGTAGCCGATCTCGTCCTGCTCGGTCTTTGCGGCGTAATTTTTAATTTGGTCTTTGATGACCTTTGCAATGTCGTCTATTTTCAGTTGCATTTTAATACCAACTTTTTTGATAGTTCTATAGATTTGATTGTTTCAGCGATCGTCTGAGGGCGGCAAGCTGTGCATCAATGGAGCTGTCCAGCTGTTTTCCGTCAAACTGCAGACGTACCCCTCCCACGAGAGAGCGGTCTATTTTGTTGTTCAAAATCACGTTTTTGCCCGTGATCTTGCAAAGCTTTGCGGTGAGCATATCGGATTGCTCCTTGCTCAAAGGAACCGCAGTGACTGCACTTGCATGCAGAATGTTGTTTTCTTCGTCGTATGCGTCACAGTACGCGGCATACGCACGGGGAAAGAGATATACTGAGCGCTTGGAGATCAGGATCTTTATAAAATTGAGCAGATGGGGATGCATACCCAAAAAAGCCGTATCCACCAATTGATGTTTTTCGGCATTGGGCACAGCAGGGGTATCCAATAGTGTCAGATACTTTGGATGGCTGTTAAGCAGGCTGTTTACACATCCTGCTTCGTTTTTGATCCTTTCGCATGTCCCCTCTTCTTTGGCAAGAAGAAAGAGCGCATTTCCGTATTCGATGGGATTCATACTTATTCTCCCAATTTTTCAATAAAGCCGTCGATGAGAGCATGATGCTCCTTGGCTGTGATCTCGCGGTCCAGCACAGCTTTTGCAATGTCAATGGCGACATCAGAAACATCGTTTTTGATATCCTCCATTGCCTGCTTGCGTTCTTTGTCGATCTGCTCTTCGGCACGCTGCAGGGTCTTTGCGGCTTCGTCGCGGGCTTGCTTCAGAATCTCTTCTTCCTTTAGTTGTGCGTTGCGTACAGCACGGCGCATGATCTCTTCGCTTTCGGCAGTGGCGTTTTCCAGCTTTACCTCGTATTCTGCTCTAAACTCTTCCGCTTCTGTTTTTGCCTTGCCCGCGTCGTCGTACAGATCGTCAATTTCCTTTTGACGGCTGTCGATCATTTTTTTCACGGGCTTAAACAAAAACTTGCGGGCGAAATAGAAAAGCAGCAGCAGATTGCAGAAGGTAAAGATCATGGTCCAGACATCTAAACCAATGACCCCTTCGTACTCGCTCTCGTTTTCGGGAACGGGTTCTTCGGTGCCGACCTCGTTTACAAGAGCGATCTCTTCGTCATTTGCCGAAAGAAGTGTCATTTCTTCCGTCATGTTAATACCTTTTGTGTCTTTTTTTAGAATTACAGGAACAGGATCAAGAGGGCGACAACCAGTGCGTAAATACCGGTAGATTCGGTAATGGCACAACCCATGATCATATTGGTACGCAGAATACCGGCAGCCTCGGGCTGACGGGCCATGCCGTCCAGTGCGTGAGAAACAGCGTTACCTTCACCCAGTGCAGGACCAAGGGCACCCAGACCCATACATAAACCGGCACCAATTACCTTTGCAGCTTCTACATCCATTTTCAGTTACCTCCTAGGATAATAAATTATATTTTAAATTAAAATTGTGCGCTGAATTTGTATTAAGAAGCATTGGATGCTTCCTTTGCGGCTTTTTTTGCTGCCTTTTGCGCTTGGTAAGATGTTCTGCCAAGCTCGTCTCTGGGAGGATTGGCAAGTCCGATGTATACCATACTCAGCATACAGAATACAAGGGCTTGGATAGCACCCGAGAAGAAGTCAAAATAGAGCGAGAAGGCGGCAGGAATGCCCACCTGCAAAAAGGGGATCTCGCCCAAAAATCCCGGCAACCATCCGAATACAAGGGAGCTTAGGATGGCAAGGGCAGAATAGATCAAAGTCATCAGCACCGAACCGCCCAGTACGTTACCGAAATGACGGAACGCCATGGAAACGGGAGTGGCAAATTCGCTGATAATATTCATGGGGGTCATGATGAAGATGGGCTCGGTAAAGCTTTTTAGCCAGCTAAGCAGTCCGTTTTCGCGGATATTGGAAGCCCATACCACCACAATGGTCATGATCGCCCAGGTGGCAGTGGTGGAAAGATCGGCGGTGGATGAGCGGAAGAAGCCCAACGTGCTGATCAGTGAGCCGAACATCGAGGAAAGAAAAAGGGCGCCGATGTAGGGGGCAAAATGCATATTATGCTTGCCCATGGTATCCTCAACCATATTGTACAGCATGGTGACCAGCTTTTCCACGATCACCTGCTTTCCGTCGGGACGCTTTTTCAGATTCTTGCCGAGGAAATAGCAAGCAAGGATCAGCCCCCAGGTCACAATGCAGGAGGCAAGCACCGTTTCTGTGATAGTGATGGTAAACAGATCCCCCACAGGGATTTTCCATAGTATTTTAGGTCCGTTGATCGATAGATTCATTTTGATTTACCTGTTTTTGAAAAGAAATTGTCAAGCATTACGGCAGGGCGGATGAAGAGCAGGGGGACAAGCGTCGCAATGGGTTGGAAATGACCGCTCTTTAAAAGAAAGAACAGCAGTACCAGCAGTACCAGCGAGCGGATCATATAAGAACCGCGTATTTTGGCGGCGGCGCTTTGGGGGGAATTTTCGGTCTCATCAGTGTGGTTTACAATGGCAACGCACATGAAAAAGAAGTTGGCAACATTTAAAAACCATCCGGTAAAACCGCTGTAAAGTACTTTTACCGAAAAATATCCGCTAAGGGCAAAAATGCCGTACATGATGCAAAGCATCACGAAAGTGAAAACGGCGACCCGAAGGGATTCCTGCAGTACGGGATTTTTTTGGTTCATTTTTGATTTTCCTTTTTAATTTCCGCAGTACCCGACTTGTCCTCTTTGGCAGCCCAGTCCACGGTAGTAATGATATAGTGAAACATACTGTAAACGCCAAGCAGTGCGCCGATGACAACACACAGCGCAAGCGACCATTTCCCAAGCCCCGCTTTGTTATGGAGCAAATAGCCGATCAGCCACCATATGCCAAAGGGGCAGGCAAAGGAAAAAACAGTTTGGGAAAGAAAGGTCATGACATAGGCAAAATGAAAGATTTTTTTGTGCATCAAAACCCCTCCCGAAATTTCATACCAAAGATCATTATATCATATCTTAAGGTAAATTGCAAGGCTTTTTATAAATTCTGTACATATTTATATATTTATATAATCACGGTTCCGAAACGAAACCGATGTGAAATTTCCGTATTCCGCTGCAAAGCAGTCATTTCATATCGAATCAACTTCACACTAAAAAAGAACGGCAGAGTCAGACTCTGCCGCGCGTTTGATAGTCTTATACGAAATAGCGCAGAATGCCAAAAAGCATATAGCCTGCGGCAAGAATGATGATCGTTTTGTAGTGGCACATATATCGCAAGGCTTTTTTGGCAAAATTCAGATCCCAAAGACAGTACAGATTGAGCATAAGAACAACCGCAATACCGTAAAGTATCATGCAAAAAATATAGGGATGGTACAAAAACGAAGAAACAAAGTCAAGCGCGAAAAAGCTTTCCACACAGCGTGTACCGCCGCAGGAAGGACAGGGAAGTCGGTAGGCGGCAAGCAGGCAGGAAGGCAGATAGGAGCGCATAAAGTCGGTCAAAAAGGGGACAAGAAGGCAAAAAAGGAGCAGTGCGCCATCCAAAATCAGGATGGCGCATCGTTTATTCGAAGAAAAACGTCCTTTCATCAGAAGGATTTTCCGCCCGGGGCAAACTCATAGGCATAGGTGGCAATGGCAACAAACAGAACGATCAGCCAGAATACCAGCGAAATACAGCTGCAAATGATACCGGCAATTGCCATGCCGTTGGATGCCCCCGCTTTTTTTGCTTTGCTGTACGAAACACATCCCAGTACCAGGCCCACAATGGCAAGAGGAATTGACAAGAAATAAAGACAGCACATGACAAGGCTCAAAATGCCAAGGATCATGGATGCAATGCCAAGACCATTGCCGGGAACGGGAACTTTCGGCTTTTGCACAATTTGATAAGCGGGATATCCGTAGGTATTATAAGGGGGCTGTGCTGTGGGAACGTGAGGTGCTGTGGGAACTGGCTGTGCCGTGGGAATGGGGGGAACTGTGGGCACAGCGGGAGAAGTATTTGTGTCGGGTGCAGGAGCAGGTGCACATGGCGGTACTGTCGGCGCATTGCTCTGCTGTTGGTCAACAACAGGAGCGGGACCTTCCGTTTGATTTATGTTTTGTGCAGGGGTTGGGACAGAAGGTGCCGTCGGGGCGGGGGTACGGTAGGAACGGAACATGGCGCCGCATTTATAGCAAAAACTGCGTTGATCGTTGTTTTCCGTACCGCATTTTGGACAAATCATGATGGAATCTCCTTTTATGTAAATGGCTTGGGACCGGCTAATAACAGTATAGCACACATATGACATTTTGTCAAGATTAAGGGACTTTTGTAATTATGACGCAATTGTAAATTTCACGGGGAGAATTGACTTTGTGTTTCGGAAATGGTATACTGTAAAAAACGAAAGGAGGGGTAGCGTGAAGGAAACATACCGTATTCCCATTCGCCTGCTGAAAGAAGCGGGATTTCAAGCTTATTACGTGGGCGGATGCGTCAGAGACCGCCTTATGAACCGCCCCTTCTCGGATGTGGATATCACCACAAATGCTCTGCCCGATGAGATCCAAAGGGTATTTGCCGCTTATCATACCCTGGATATCGGCATCAAGCATGGCACCATCACTGTTATGATAGATAGTGAACCCATTGAAATTACTACCTACCGCTTTGACAGCGGCTATACCGACCACCGCCATCCAACCAAGGTTCGTTTCGGCGTTTCACTGCAAGAGGATCTGAAAAGACGGGATTTTACCGTCAATGCCATCGCTTGGGATGGAGAAAATCCCCCCGTTGACCCCTTTGGCGGCAGGATCGATATGGAAAATAAGATTATTCGCGCGGTGGGGAATGCCAAAGAGCGTTTTGAGGAAGATGCTCTTCGCATTTTGCGCGCGCTTCGCTTTGCTGCCGCCCTTGATTTTACCATAGAGGCAGAAACCGCGGCAGCCATGCGGGAACGGAAGCATTTACTGTCCTATGTCAGTGCTGAGCGTGTTTTTACGGAAATAAAAAAGCTGCTTGTGGGAAAGGGTGCGGGACGCGTCATAGCCATGTATACCGACATCCTTGGCACAGTGATTCCGGAACTACTACCCATGCAGGGCTTTGATCAAAAGAATCCCCATCATATTTATGACGTGCTCACCCATACCTTGCACGCCCTGGATGCGGCAGAACCCGATCTCACACTGCGCCTTGCCGTACTGTTTCACGACTGCGGCAAACCCGAAACCTTCACCCTTGACGAAAAGGGGATCGGACATTTTTACGGTCATGCCCGCCATTCCATGGCGCTTGCCGAAGCCAGGCTGGATGCGCTAAAGGCGGACAATTTAACAAAAAAGAGGGTAGTGCGCCTCATTGAGCACCACGACAGTCCCGCAGAAGAGACCCTTTCGCAGGTGGTGCGCCGTATGCGAAAGATGGAGAGAGACTATCCCTTGCTGGTGGCGCTTCGCCGCGCCGATAACCGTGGGCAGGCACCTATATATTACCGTGATGACCTGCACGACCGATGCATGGCGCTGTATCATGAGGCGCAAAATGCAAATGCCGAGGCGATCGGAAGCAAACTGTCTCTAAACGGAAGAGATCTCATGGCAAACGGAGCAAAAGAGGGCAAAAACATTGGATTTTTGCTTTCCGCGCTTTCGGAGGACGTGTTGGAAAAAAGGGTCAAGAATGAAAAAGATGCGCTTTTGCGCTTCGCCAAAGAAAGGTACAGTGATTGTTTTTATGAAAAAAATGTCTAAGCGAATGAAAGTATTTTGGATCCTGTTTGCCGTTTTTGCCCTGCTTGGTCTGCTCCTTGCCGCAGCGGTATTGGCAATAGATCACCATGTCAAAAAAAGCACCGAAGATCAGATCCTCGACCTTGGCGAAGTGGGACAGGGCTATGACTGTATATACGTGCTGGGCTGCGGCGTTCGGGAGAACGGCACGCCTTCCCATATGCTTGCCGACAGATTGGATACCGCCTATGCCTTATATGAAATGGGCGTTTCTGACTACATTTTGGTAAGCGGCGATAACAGCCGAGAGGACTATGACGAGGTGGGCGTAATGAAACAGTATCTCATGGATAAGGGGGTGCCCGAAGAGGTCATTTACAAAGATCACGCGGGTTTTTCCACCTACGAAAGCCTCTATCGTGCCGATGCCATCTTTGAAGTGGACAATATCGTGATCGTCACCCAGGGCTACCATCTCTACCGCGCACTGTATATCGCAAAGGACAGAGGAATTAAGGCTGTGGGTATCGAGGCTGACCCCAGAACCTATTACGGCCAGACTATGCGGGATCTAAGAGAAGTTGTCGCCCGCTGTAAAGATTTTTTCTACTGCATTTTTGAACCAAAACCCACCTATCTTGGCGAAACGATTACACTAGGGTGACATGATTTCTTTTTAAAAAAATAAATAAGAAAAGCCCCTATACCGATGATACAGAAAAGCCGAAGGCGCGCCTTCGGCTTTTCTGTATGCAAAATGAGTATTGTAAAAACCTTATAAATTTTCTGTTGCAAAAACAGTAAAAGTGTGTTATACTGATCATAGAATGAAATTTGAGGAGGCACAAAATGCAAGATTATACCATCTATTGTGACTCGGCATGCGATATTATTCCCGAACAGTTGGCGCAGTGGGGCGTAAAATACCAAGAACTGAGCTATCGTTTCGGCGGTGATAACAACACCTATATGGATAATGATCTGCATCCCAAGGCTTTTTATGATAAAATGCGCGCAGGGGTAGTTGCTAAAACGGCGGCTGTCAATGCCGAAACCTTCCGACGCGCTTTTGAGACGGAATTGAAAGAGGGAAAGGATGTTTTGTATCTTGGCTTCTCCTCGGGGCTGAGTAGTACATATAATGCCGGCAGACTGGCAATGGAGCAGCTGGTGGATGAATATCCCGAACGGAAAATGATCGCTGTGGATACGCTGTGCGCTTCTGCGGGCTACGGTCTTCTTTTGTATCTTGCCGTCAATGAAAAGAACAGCGGAAAGAGCATTGAAGAGGTGGCGGCATTTGCCGAAAACATAAAACTAAAGATCTGCCACTGGTTTACCGTTTCGGACCTTGTTTATCTCAAGCGCGGGGGCAGAATCAGCTCCGCGACTGCTATGGTGGGCGGCGTACTTGGCATCAAGCCGGTACTGCATATGGATGATGCGGGAACGCTGCAATCAGTCACCAAGGTCAGAGGCAGAAAGGCTTCTTTGGAAGAGATCGTCCGTCAGTATGCGCAGACAGCGGAAGTTCCGTCGGGCGGCACCGTATTTGCAAGCCACGGCGACTGTATTGAGGATGCCAGAATGCTGGAAGAGATGCTTTTTCAAAACCACGGCGTGCGCTTTGCGCATATTACCAACGTGGGCGCGGTGATTGGCTCCCATTCCGGTCCCGGCACCATTGCGCTGTTCTATGTGGGTAAGAAAAGATAAAAAGCGGGAAAACCTAATGATTTCTATACATAAATAATCCCCTCAAAAAGGCTGCTTCTAATTTTGAGCGATTTCAAGTTTAGATATAAGATCTTTTGTACCTTGTGCATATTGTACAGCAGGACTAACAACCAGTCAAGTTATATTCCGACGGCGTCGGAGTGATATTCTTGTTGCTTCGCAACAGAGTGATATGAAAGCCTGCGGCTTTCGTGATATTTTATTCGCCCTGAAACTTGCGAAGCAAATATCACTCTGCTGCACCGCAGCAAGAATATAGCTGCGAAGCAATAGAACTCGCCGCAGGCGAATAAAACTGCCCAACTCCCTTATGAGAAGTTGGGCAAGCGGGGATTTTTATATGTGAAACAGCGGTTATTACTTTAGGTTTTCGATTACTTCGTTTGCCCAAGCCTTCAGATCTGCCATTTCTTCGGGCTTAACGCCTTTGAGGAAAGGAAGGAAGCTTCCCTTAACCTTCTTAACATCAACTACTTTTGCACCGGCACCCTCGATGTAGGACTTCATTGTCGCGATCACTTCATCGTTGGAATCTGTAAAGATTGCTACGTTCTGAACACGATCCTTGGAAAGTCCGCGCAGGAACATGGAAAGATCAGCGGAGAAAGTCTTTCCTGTCGAAATGCCCGCAATGAGAAGTCTATCCTTATCGCAGTTGTATGCAGGGGGAATTTTGTCGGACTTTACATCAAACACTTCGGAAAGTCCGTTTGCAAAGGTTGTCATCTTGCCGTTTTCAGGGTAATGCAAAATTTTCATCTTAATAGCCATAATTACTAGTCCTTTCGATTACACGTTGTTTTATTCCAGTATAGCACATATTTTTGATTTTTTCCATAGTTTTTAAAAATATTTTTTGTCGGGTGACATTCGCTACGCAAAATGTAGTATAATGTTAACTGAATTTTGTAAGGTAGTTATGAAACGTATCATTTGTATTTTCTTAATGTTCTCGGCGCTTTTCTTGCTTGTTTCCTGCGCCGATTTTTCCTCAGTAACCTCCCATGATCCCGACGGCGATACTACTGGGTCTGACAGTACAAATGAGTCTTTGCAAACTGTAGATCCCCTATCCAAGATCTCTTTTTTCTTCGGTAATAGGGTATTTGTGCCCGGTGACATAAAGGAGCTCCAAGCGGGAGTCTCTTCCATGTATGCTGTTTGTGCAGACGGTAACGCTTACCGATCGGTTTCTCTGAGGGTGTACGGTGAGGGCAATACCGATCCCACGCTTGCTTCCTATTTGAAGGCGCAGGGGCTTTCCTATGAAAGCTCTGCGCAGTCGAATATTGACAATGATTATGGGGTAGCTGTCATTGCCCATTCCACGCTCGCATCCTTTGATCCCGCCGTCCTCCTTACCGCCGCTTCCCATGAGGGGATAGACCGCATAGAGATCCTGCCGGGCGCCGCGGCGCTGTCGCCTTTTGGAAATGACGCCAAAACCTTTCCCGACTATACGGTGAGTGTTGGTTTTGGCAGTAAATCGGTGCGGATACATGATAGTGAGGATCTTAAAAGCTGGCTTTCGGTTTTGGAAGCGCTGTGCGCAAAGGGAACTGCCTATGACGGTATTGGTATTTATCTGTACGGTATAGAGTTATCCGAGGATTTCCTTGCGGGCAACATCCGCTACAGCACACTGTCCTACGGTCATGCGGGAAAGACTGCCACCGTGCTTGGTGTAAAGAGTGACTTGATTTCGGATATTGACGCAGCTCTTCTGACAAGTAATATTTTGTTATCCCGTCATTTTGACAGCGTTGAAATTCGTCTTATCAAGGACATTCAATCCTCCAAGGAAAAAGCCGTTTCGGTAATGGCTTTTGATTACAGCAATTGGGCATTCCGATACGGAGAAATTTCCTTTGCCGCAAAGGATGAAGGGGATGTTACGGATGAACTGTCAAACCTGCAAGCGCTGTGCGCAGGCGGGGATGCTTATACTGATATACAAATAGAGGTTATCGGCAAACATCTTACTAAGGATATGCTCACCGCGCTGGAGAGCGCCGATATAGACTTTGCGTCATATACCGAAAACGGCACACTGCTGCGGGTACTGTATACGAATGTTAAGTCTTTGGATAGGGCGCTCCTTCGCAGTGCCGCCTCGGAGCAGGGAGCCGAAGGGCTTGTATTTTCCCTTGGCACGCCGGTACTTGCTATAAACGAAAAAAACCATCTGACACTTCCTTACGGTCAGATCGAAATACAGTTAGGAAGCCGCAATGTGATCCCGCGAAGTGCCGAGGATCTGCAGGGCTGGCTTGACGGACTGCAAGAGATCTGCGATAACGGCAATGCTTATTCCGAAATATGTATTTTTGTATACGGCAGAGAGCTGTCAGCCGCCGAGCTTGCCGACTTCGATCATCAGAACATACAAGTATCCTTTGACGATTCCGTCTTTGAGGGCGGCAAGGGAACCTTGCTCAGAGTGGGATATGAAGCTTCGGAAATGCTGACTTCTTCCCGTTTTGAGTCGATCGTCATGCAGGATGAGATCACAGAGCGTGTCTTGATCACCCTTGGCGGTCTGTCATAAATATTTTATATTCAAAAACAGAGGTTCTGCCTCTGTTTTTGTTTATGTGGTTTTTCACAAAAGAAGGATGCTTTGTTTGTGCAGCTCTACAAAAATCCTCTTGTTCATAAAAATGTAACAATTTCGAAAACCTCTGCTGTTTACAGCCGGAAACTTTTGTGATATACTTTGACTATGGAGAAAAATGTCTGCGAAATTAGGGCGTTATTTTGAAAGGAGAAGAAAAAATGAAAACAATCTATCAAATTTTTACTTTAATTTGCTTGTTGGCTATTTGTATGACATGCATTGCCTGCGGCGGGGAAGTAATAACCTCCACTCCGAATAGTACCAAGCCCGCTGAGGAAGAAACGGATCCTACAACGGATAACGAACCTCACGTTATTCAATTGGGTGACCGTGAAAATATATACAAGCTGCATGAAAAAATAGGTTCATTTACGGGAGGACTCTTGGTCGATTTATCAATTATTGAGGTGCCTGAGGAATATGAGGCGGCAGTCGGTCATACCTATTCCAAAAGCAATGACAACCTCTTGGATCAATCGATGCTCATGTATATTAAAAAAGGCATGACCTGTAAGGAAGTATATGAGCTGCTGGGAAGTCCGCACGCGGATTGGGACTATTCATATATGCTATCCGGTACGGTTTCCAAAAAGAAAACCTATTATGCATTGATGAATGCCAAAATTTTTGTTATTACTTACAGTAAAAATCAGGCAGAAAGCACCTGGACGGTAACCGATTTTGAAACACTGGACAGTGTGGATGCTATACAGCCAAAATAAAGTCCTATTTGTGCCGCAAAGCGGCACAAAAGCTTAATGGCACTATTTGTGCTGACGCAAAGCGTCAGAATGGAGATTACTATGAAACTTTTTAACCTTAAAAAATCACTGACAGCCCTTTTCCTTCTATTGGCGCTGCTTCTTTCTTCCTGCGGTGCTGCCAAAAAGGAAAAAGATAATCAACCCGACGCTCCTAAGGACAGCGTATCGGACGAACAACCTGCTTCTGTTTCTTCGGTGATCTTTCAATTGGAAGACAAAACGTTGACACCGAAAAATGAAGTGGAACTTTCTTCCGCGCTTTCTGAAATGGTGTCTCTTTGTTTGCCGGGGGACCAAATTCGTATTCACGTAGAGTGCGGGGAGGATCAAACGGTAAGAGAGCACTTTGAAGAATCCATGATGTATTATATCAGCGCCGCAGAGGAAGACCCCGAAGCGATCGGCGGGGTGGGGTATGTCAATTATGACGAGATTTCCGCGGTGACTGCCGAATTTATACAGACGCTTTCGGGTATTATGGGGGTTGAAAAGATTGAGGTTTCCATTTATTTTCCCGATGAACCTTTTCCCGTCTGTGAGGTCGGTTATTATGAGGGAGATACTTGGATCCCTCTAAAGTCCCGCCGCGATCTGACAAAAGCAATGATCTCTATGGAAAAGCTGTGCGACGGCGGAAAAGCCTATGACGGCGTCGGTGTACGTCTTGTGGGCTTTGCGGTGGAAAAAGGGGATCTGACCGGCATTCCGTACTGCCATTTGTCCCACCTAAACGGCGCAAAGGCAACCACTGTTCTCGGCTTCCGCCACGATGTATTACCCGAGCTGGATGCAAAGCTGATCGTGGATATGATCATGATCTGTCCCTACTTTGAGCGTGTGGAATTTTATTTGACAGAAAACGCGGAAAACCCAGTACGTTAAAGGGCGGGGTTATGGATAGAATCAAAAGAGCGAATCGGCGTTCTGTTATGATCTGTATCGCGGCAGCTTTGCTTGCGATCCTTTTAGTCGTGTCTATTGGTGTTGATCTTTATAACAAAGGTCATATGGGTGATACCGTCATCGATTTTTCAAAGCACCGCTCGGGCTTTAAAACGGTCGCAAAGTTCGCCCTTGACTACTATGAAAAAGCAGATAAGACAGATGGCGATCTCAAGCATATTGCCCTTGTTTACGATTTCCTTGACAACGGTGAAATGACACTGTATGCGAGCTGCCATTATGAGGGCGATGAAGATTTGAATCCCTTTTTATATCCCGATGAAAAAGTATATCTGCAGACAAACGAAAAACTGAAAGAGGCTTTTTCTCACGTGGATAAGGCATTTTACGACCACGATATGATCGGCTCACAGGAAGGTGATGACGATTGTATCGTTTATGTAACCTCCGATCAAGTGCGTTTTGGCAGAGGGGATTACTCTGTGGTATACAGAGTAGACAGAACACGCCCCGATTCCGAATTTCATTACGTATCCCGTTTGTCGGGACTGGAGTGGTATGAGATCTACTGTAAGAGAAATTGACAGATGAAAGGCTTGGCAAAATCGCCAAGCCTTTTCGTTTTGCCGTGCAGTTTTTCTGTGGATTTTTTTGACGAAATATATTGACAAATTTTTGGGATTATGGTATTCTATTTGAAACAGATATAGCGGTGCGAGCGGTGCGAAAGCAGGTCAGCGGCACGTTTGCGGCACATCGTATTCATTTTGAATTGCGGTGGGCTTTTTTACAAGGTATCTGTTATCAAGATAGCGAGGTAAATCAAAATGGATGAACGAATTTCCACATGTAACGATGCTATCCTGTCTATGGCAAGGGAGTTTTTTTCGCATTCTCCCATTTCTTTTGACTTTTCAAAATATACGGTTCTTCCCGGCTTTTGTGATGTGCACGTGCATTTCCGTGAGCCGGGTTTTTCATATAAAGAAACCATCAAGACGGGCTCTATGGCAGCCGCCCGCGGAGGCTACAGTGCGGTTTGCACCATGCCCAACCTAAATCCCGTACCCGACAGTCCGGAGCATTTAAAAATACAGACCGATCTGATCGAGCGTGATGCTGTGATCTCGGTCTACCCCTATGCTTCCATTACGGTTGGCGAAATGGGGAAGGAGCTTGTTCCCATGGAGAGCATGACCTCTGCCATCGCCTTTTCGGATGACGGCAGAGGGGTGCAAAGCGACTCTATGATGCGCTCTGCCATGGAGCGAGCCAAGTCGCTTGGAAAAATGATCGTTGCCCACTGCGAGGTCAATGACCTATTGCACGGCGGATATATCCATGCGGGAAAATACTGCATTGATCACGGTCATAAGGGCATTTGCTCCGAAAGCGAGTATTTGCAAATTTTGCGAGATCTGCAGTTGGTAAAAGAAACGGGATGTGCCTACCATGTATGTCATATTTCCACCAAGGAAAGCGTGCAGATCATTCGCCGCGCCAAAGCTGAAGGGCTGGACGTGACCTGCGAAACGGGACCCCACTATTTGGTGATGGATGACTCTGATTTGCAGGAAGAAGGCCGCTTTAAAATGAATCCCCCCCTGCGCTCCGAAAAAGACAGGGAAGCACTGCTGGAAGGGTTGCTTGACGGCACCATCGACATGGTTGCCACCGACCATGCGCCTCACTCTGCGGACGAAAAGGGCAGAGGGCTTGCCAAGAGTGCATTCGGTGTCGTGGGACTGGAAACTGCTTTTCCGGTACTGTATACCGATCTTGTTAAGACAGGTATTATGGATCTGGATACACTTATGGAACGCATGAGTTATGCGCCTGCCCGCCGCTTCGGTATTCCTATTGAGGGATTTTCTTTGTGGGATTTGGAAAAGCAGTATCCAATTGATCCCGAAAAGTTCCTGACAATGGGCAGGGCAACGCCCTTTGCGGGCAAAACTGTCTACGGTGAGAATCAACTCACGGTTCATAGAGGACAGGCAGTATATCAAATCGGTAAATAAAGAAACGAATTATAAAGACTCAGGAGGATGTAAAAATGGCTAAGAGAAAAGATTTGAAGAAAATCCTGATTATTGGCTCCGGTCCCATCGTGATCGGCCAGGCGGCAGAATTTGACTATGCCGGCACCCAGGCGTGCCTGGCTCTCAAGGAAGAGGGCTATGAGGTAGTTCTCGTAAACTCCAACCCTGCCACCATTATGACCGATACCACCATTGCGGATAAGGTGTACATGGAGCCTTTGACACTGGAATATATCGCTAAGATCCTGCGGTATGAACGTCCCGATGCCATCGTTCCCGGCATTGGCGGTCAGACAGGTCTGAATCTGGCAATGCAACTGGAAAAGAAGGGTATTTTAAAGGAATGCCGTGTGGAGCTACTGGGAACAAGCAGCGACAGTATTGAGCGCGCTGAGGACAGAGAGCTGTTCAAGGAAATGTGCCAGTCCATCGGAGAACCTACCATTCCCTCCGAAATTACCTACAATTTGGAAGAAGCCAAGGCGGCTGCCAAAAGAATCGGCTATCCTGTTGTTCTGCGCCCCGCTTTTACCTTAGGAGGCACCGGCGGAGGCTTTGCCAACAACGAAGAAGAGCTGGTGGAGATCGGAACAAACGGCTTTAAGCTCTCTCCCGTTCATCAGGTCCTAATTGAAAAGAGCGTGAAGGGCTATAAAGAGATCGAATTTGAGGTTATGCGTGACTCGGCAGACAATGCCATCACCATTTGCGGTATGGAAAATATCGACCCTGTTGGCGTTCACACCGGTGACTCCATCGTGGTTGCCCCCATTCTCACCTTAAACGATCATGACCTGAAAATGCTCAACGACAGTGCCATCAAGATCATTCGTGAACTGAAGATCGAGGGCGGATGCAACGTACAGTTTGCCCTCAACCCTCATACCAGTGAATATTACCTCATTGAGGTCAACCCCCGCGTTTCCCGTTCTTCTGCGCTTGCTTCCAAGGCATCGGGCTATCCCATTGCCAGAGTGACTGCCAAGATCGCTGTGGGTATGACCCTGGATGAGATTCCCTTGGCGGGTGCCACTGCTATCAAAGAGCCCCGTCTTGACTATATCGTGGCTAAATTCCCACGTTTCCCCTTCGATAAATTTACCGCCGCTTCCAATCAGCTGGGTACCCAGATGAAGGCGACCGGTGAAGTAATGGGCATTGGTTCCAATTTGGAAGAATGTATGCTCAAATCGGTAAGATCCTTGGAAACAGGCGTTTGTCATCTGTATATGCCCAAGTTCGAAGCCATGAGTGATAACGAAATCAAGGACTATTTGCTCCTTTTCAAGGATGACAATATCTTTGCCGTCACCGAGCTGCTTCGCCGCGGCACCTCCACTGATGAGCTTTATGATCTGACCAAGATCACCCCCTACTTCCTACAGTCCATTCGCAAGATCGTAGAAATGGAAAAGACCCTTTCCGAAAACATCGGCAACACCGAAGTGCTGCTTGCAGCAAAGAAGATGGGCTTTTGCGATAAGTTTATTGCAAAGCTGTGGAAGTCTACTGAAATGGCAGTTTCCGATCTGCGCCATGAAAACAATATGCGTCCCGTATTCCGCATGGTAGATACTTTGCATACCGGTGCATATACTCCCTATTTCTATTCTTCCTATACGGGCAGCAACGATTCTATTCTGACCGATAAGAAAAAGGCAGTGGTACTGGGTGCCGGCCCCATCCGTATCGGACAAGGCGTAGAATTTGACTACTCCACTGTACACGCCGTTACCACCATTAAAAACTCCGGCTATGAAGCCATTATCATCAACAACAACCCTGAAACGGTTTCCACCGACTATACCACCAGCGATAAGCTGTATTTTGAGCCTCTGACCCCCGAAGATGTAATGAACATTCTGGAATTTGAAAATCCCGAAGGCGTCATCGCATCTCTTGGCGGACAGACCGCCATCAACCTTGCCGATCCTCTGCGTGTGCGCGGGGTCAAGATCATCGGTACCGACTGCGATGCCATTGACAGAGCAGAGAACAGAGACTTGTTTGAAAAGGTTCTGCGGGAACTTAACATTCCCCAGCCCGAAGGCAGAGCGGTGACCAAGATCGAAGACGGTGTTGCCGCGGCAGAAAAGATCGGCTATCCCGTACTGGTGCGCCCCAGTTTCGTTTTGGGCGGACGCGCCATGCAGATCGTTGCCAATGAAGAACAGCTGCGCCACTATCTCAAGACCGCCGTTGAGATCGACGAAGACAAGCCCGTACTGGTTGATAAATATATCATCGGTAAGGAAGTGGAAGTGGACGCTATCTGCGACGGACAGGACGTATTCGTGCCCGGCATTATGGAATTGGTTGAACGCACCGGTATCCATTCGGGCGACTCTATCAGCGTATATCCCACCTTCTCCATCTCAGACAGAGTCAAGGGCATCATTTTGCAGTATGCCAAGAAGCTGGGACTGGGAATCGGTATTGTGGGACTTTACAATATCCAGTTCATTGTTGACAAGAACGATAACGTATTTATCATTGAGGTCAACCCCCGTTCCTCCCGTACCGTACCCTTCCTTTCCAAGGCAACCGGCTACAGCCTGGCAGATATTGCCACCGAAGTTATTCTTGGCAAATCCCTCAAGGAGCAGGGTATATTCAAGCTGTATCCCGAAGAAAAGAATCGTTGGTATGTCAAGGTTCCTGTATTCTCCTTCAATAAGATCAGAGGACTGGATGCATACCTTTCTCCCGAAATGAAATCTACAGGTGAAGCCATCGGTTATGATGATAAGCTCAACCGCGCATTGTATAAGGCACTGCAGGCTTCGGGTATGCATCTACAGAACTACGGCACTGTGTTTGTAACCATTGCCGACAAAGACAAGGAAGAAGCCCTGCCGCTTATCCGCCGTTTCTATGACCTGGGCTTTAACATTGAAGCCACTGAAGGCACCGCAATGTTCTTAAAGCGCAACGGTATTCGTACCCATATACTGCACAAGATCAGCGAAGGCAGCGATGAGATTCCGGAATCCATCCGCCAAGGTCATATCGCATATGTCATCAATACCGGTGAGGTGGGTGACAATGATCCTGCAAGCGACGGCTACAAGATCCGTAAATCTGCCACTGAAAGCAATGTGACCATGTTCACAGCGCTGGATACTGTCAGAGTACTACTGGATGTATTGGAAGAAACCACGCTGACCATCTCCACCATTGACGCATAAGAGGTCAACATGAAACAGGGATTTTTTACAATCAAAGAAAATACAGCGCTCACCGAATCGGTCTACCGCATGGTGATGGCAGGGGATACCTCTGCCGTCACGGCTGCGGGGCAGTTTGTGAATATCAAGCTGGAAGGCATGTTCTTAAGACGTCCCATTTCGGTGTGTGACTGTACAGAAGGTGAACTGACCATTATTTATAAAGTGGTAGGCAAGGGCACCGAACAAATGGCAAAAATGAGTCCCGGCGAAGAGCTGGATGTGCTCACAGGGCTTGGCAACGGCTATGACCTGACTTCCTCGGGGAATGAACCTTTGCTGATCGGCGGCGGCGTGGGCGTGCCTCCCATGTACATGTTGGCAAAGAAGCTGATCGAGCAGGGAAAGAAAGTTACCGTTATTTTGGGCTTTAATAAAAAATACGAGATCTTTTATGAAAAGGAATTTCAAGATCTCGGATGCGAAGTATATGTCACCACAGTGGATGGAAGCTACGGTACGCGCGGCTTTGTCACCGATGTGATGAAGGATCTATCCTATTCTTACTTTTATACCTGCGGTCCTGAGCCCATGCTGAAAGCCATTTACCGTGCTTGCGCAAGCGAAGGGCAGTTCAGTTTTGAAGAAAGAATGGGTTGCGGTTTCGGCGCTTGCATGGGCTGTTCCTGCCAAACCGTCACAGGATATAAGAGAATTTGCAAGGAAGGACCCGTACTGAAAAAGGAGGAAATACTATGGCAGAAATGAAAGTATCCCTCTGCGGTATCGAGCTTGATAATCCGGTGATCCCGGCAAGCGGTACTTTTGGCTATGGCTATGAATTTGCTGAGCTGTATGATATCAATATGCTTGGCACATTCTCTTTCAAGGGAACCACCAAAGAACCGCGATTCGGCAACCCGACCCCCAGAATCGCCGAGTGTCCGTCCGGCATGATCAATGCGGTGGGACTGCAAAATCCCGGCGTGGAAAAGGTCATCTCGGAGGAACTTCCCAAACTGGCAAAATGCTTTTCCAAAAAAGTCATGGCGAATGTTTCGGGTTTCTCGGTGGAAGATTATGTTTACACCTGTGAAAAACTTTCCGCCTGTGAGCAGGTGGGCTGGCTGGAAGTGAATGTCAGCTGTCCCAACGTGCATGGCGGCGGCATGAGCTTTGGCACATCCCCCGAAGCGGCAGCAGAGGTAACGGCGGCTGTAAAAAAAGTGACCGATAAACCGGTGATCGTAAAGCTGTCACCCAATGTAACCGATATCGTTTCCATTGCCAAAGCCTGTGAAGAGGCGGGGGCGGACGGTATCAGTCTTATCAATACCATGCTTGGTATGCGTATTGATCTAAGACGCCGCAAGCCGGTTATTGCCAATAAAATGGGCGGCTTTTCGGGTCCTGCCATCTTCCCGGTGGCTGTGCGCATGGTATATCAAGTGGTAAATGCCGTCAAGATCCCCGTTGTGGGCATGGGCGGCGTATCCTCGGCAGAGGATGTTATTGAAATGATGTTGGCAGGTGCTACCGCTGTGGAAGTGGGGGCAGCTAACTTGGTAGATCCTTTTGCGTCCAAGAAGATCGTAGAGGAACTGCCGAAAGTAATGGATAAATACGGGATCACATCCCTTAGTGAAATAATAGGAGGAGCAAAATAATGGGAAAAGACGTTATTATTGCCTGTGACTTTGACAGCGCGGAAAAAACATTTGCATTTTTGGATCAGTTTACAGGTAAAAAGCCCTTTGTAAAGATCGGTATGGAGCTTTACTATGCGGAAGGACCCGCTATCGTTAAGGAATTGAAAAGAAGAGGACACAAGATATTCCTCGATCTGAAATTGCACGATATCCCCAATACAGTGAAAAAGTCCATGGCAGTACTGTCTCGCCTTGACGTTGATATGACCAACCTGCATGCCGCAGGCACTGTACGCATGATGGAAGCTGCCATTGAAGGACTCACCCGTCCCGATGGAAGCCGCCCCATGCTGATTGCTGTAACCCAGCTGACCTCCACCGACCAGGAAAGCATGGAAAACGATCTGCTCATCAAAGAACCCATTGCCGAAGTGGTTATGCACTATGCGGCAAACGCCAAGAAGGCAGGGCTGGACGGCGTTGTTTGCTCTCCGCTGGAAGCAGGCAAGGTACACGAAAGATGCGGCGAGGGCTTTGTGACCGTTACTCCCGGGGTTCGTTTTGCCGACGGTGATATCGGTGACCAAAAGAGAGTTATGACTCCTGCCCAGGCAAAGCTCATTGGCTCGGACTATATCGTAGTAGGCAGACCCATCACCGCCGCCGCAGATCCAGTTGCTGCGTATGAACGCTGTGTAGCTGAATTCTGTGATTGATGAAAGGAGATAACAAAATGGAAGCTTATAAGAGAGAGTTTATTGAATTTTTGAAGAGTGCAAATGTGCTGAAATTCGGTGATTTTACCGCCAAGAGCGGCAGAAAGATCCCTTATTTCATCAACGCAGGCGAAATCAAGACAGGCGAACAGATCGCAAAGCTGGGTCAGTTCTATGCAAAGGCTTATCTGGAAAAGGTAGGCAACAAGCGCACCGTATTGTACGGACCTGCCTATAAGGGCATTTCCATTGCAGTTGCTTCCTCCATTGCTCTTGCAGGCAACGGCTTGGATGTTCCGTTCTTCTTCAACCGTAAGGAAGCCAAGGACCATGGAGAAGGCGGCGTGTTTGTGGGCTATGTTCCGAAAGATGGCGAAGAGGTTGTAATCGTTGAAGACGTTATTACCGCAGGCACTGCTATTCGCGAAAGCATGGAGATCCTTTCCAACCTGGAAGGCATTAAAGTCGCCGCAACCTTTGTTATGGTTGACCGCAAAGAAAAGGGCAAGACTGAAAAGTCCGCCATGGCGGAAGTGGGCGAAGAGTTCGGTTTCCCGGTATATTCCGTTGTGGATGTTTACGACATCATCGAATATTTGGAAGAAGACCCTGCCAATGAAGAAAACGTAACCCGTATTAAAAACTATCTGGCGGTAAACGGAGCAAAGGCATGAAAAGAAGCTTAATCGACATCATTGATCTTTCTACCGATGAGATCAATTCTTTGATCAACACCGCTGTTGATATCATTGAAAATCCCGATAAATACCATGAAGCCTGCAAATACAAAAAACTTGCCACTCTCTTTTTTGAACCGTCTACCCGTACCAGACTCAGCTTTGAAGCGGCTATGATGGAGCTTGGCGGCAATGTGATCGGTTTTTCCGCAGCGGCAAGCTCTTCCGCATCTAAGGGCGAGAGCGTTGCCGATACCGCAAAAGTAATCAGCTGTTATGCGGATATCATCGCCATGCGCCATCCCCAGGAAGGGGCGCCTTACGTGGCGGCGATCAATGCATCCATACCCGTGATCAATGCGGGCGACGGCAGTCACTGCCATCCCACCCAGACCCTTGCCGATCTGCTTACCATCCACCGTGAAAAGGGTAGACTCAACAATCTGACCGTGGGTTTTTGCGGTGACCTCAAGTACGGCAGAACCGTACACTCCCTCATTGCTGCGTTGTCACGCTATACCGGTATTAAGCTGGTACTGATCTCTCCCGAGGAATTAAAGATCCCGGGATACATCAAGAATGAAGTGATGATCAAAAACGGCATGGAATTTTGTGCCACCACCGATTTGGAAGAGGCAATGCCCGAACTGGATGTGCTGTATATGACAAGAGTACAGCAGGAACGATTTGCCGACAGAGAGGAATATCTGAGACTGAAGGACAGTTATATCCTCACTCCCGATAAGCTGAAAAACGCCAAGGAGGATATGATCATACTGCATCCGCTGCCAAGAGTCAACGAGATCAGCGTAAAGATCGACGACGATCCCCGTGCTTGCTATTTCAAGCAGGCACTCAACGGTAAGTATATGCGCATGGCACTGATTCTGAAACTGCTTGCCGAAGCAGAGAAGGTAGATCTTCCCAAACCTGCCTATGAAGGTATGCTGATCAATAAAGTGCGTTGCACCAATCCTGTATGTATCACCAAGACCGAACAAGAGCTGGATCAGGTCTTCCGTGTAGCAAATGCTGAAATGGGCATCTGCCGTTGTGTATACTGTGAAAACAAAGAATTACTTGAAAGAAAGGTGAACTGAGATGGCTATTTTTGTAAATGAACCCTCCCATACTTTTAATGAATATTTGCTCATTCCCGGTTATTCCTCCAGCGAGTGTATTCCCGCGAATGTAAGCCTCAAGACCCCCCTTGTAAAATTCAAGAAGGGTGAACAGTCTCCTATTACCATGAATATTCCCATGGTATCTGCCATCATGCAGTCGGTTTCCGGCGAAAAATTGGCAGTAGCACTTGCCACCGAAGGCGGTGTTGCCTTCATTTACGGCTCTCAGTCCATTGCGGACGAAGCGGCTATGGTAAGACGCGCAAAGAACCACAAGGCGGGCTTTGTAGTGAGCGATTCCAATGTAACCCCCGATGCTACGTTGGCAGATGTAGTTGCACTCAAAGAAAAGACCGGTCACTCCACTATCGCAGTGACCCATGACGGCACTCCCAACGGCAAGCTGCAGGGCATTGTTACCAGCCGCGATTACCGTGTCAGCCGTATGGCGCCCGACACCAAGGTCGTTGATTTCATGACTCCTTTTGAAAAGCTGATCTGCGCAGAAGAGGGCACAACTCTCAAGGTCGCCAACGATATCATTTGGGATCACAAGCTGAATTCTCTTCCCATCATCGACAAGGAAGGCAATCTGTGCTATCTGGTATTCCGCAAGGACTATGATACTCATAAGCAGAACCCCAACGAACTGCTGGACTCGGAAAAGAGATATGTTGTGGGCGCTGGCATTAACACCCGTGACTATGCGCAGAGAGTTCCGGCGCTTGTAGAAGCAGGCGTTGACGTACTGTGCATCGACTCCTCCGAAGGCTTCTCCGAATGGCAGAAGATCACCATTGCATGGATCCGTGAACATTACGGTGACAGTGTTAAAGTGGGTGCAGGTAACGTGGTAGACGGAAAGGGATTCCGCTTCCTGGCTGAATGCGGTGCTGACTTTATCAAGGTAGGTATCGGCGGCGGTTCTATCTGTATCACCCGTGAAACCAAGGGTATCGGCAGAGGACAGGCAACAGCGCTTATCGAAGTATGTGCGGAAAGAGACCGCTACTTCGAAGAAACCGGCATTTATATCCCCGTCTGCTCCGACGGCGGTATTGTATATGACCACCATATCACCTTGGCTTTGGCAATGGGTGCGGACTTTGTCATGCTTGGCAGATACTTTGCCCGCTTTGATGAAAGCCCCTCCAACCGTGTCAGCATCGGCGGCACTTACTATAAAGAGTACTGGGGCGAAGGCTCCGCCAGAGCAAGAAACTGGCAGAGATACGACCTGGGCGGCGACAAGAAGCTGTCCTTTGAAGAAGGCGTTGACTCCTACGTTCCCTATGCAGGCTCGCTGAAGGACAATGTAGCCATGTCTCTTGCTAAGGTAAAATCCACCATGTGCAACTGCGGCGCTCTCACCATTCCCGAACTGCAGGAAAAGGCAGTGCTCACGCTGGTTTCCGCCACCAGTATCATCGAAGGCGGTGCCCACGACGTCATCCAGAAGGATAAGGGTACCAACGTAAAATAATATAAATTAGGTTGTTGCATGGCAATGTAAATTACGCTTGCTATGTTAACCAAAAACAAAAAACAAGATCGGATTGATCTTGTTTTTTTGTTATCTTAATAGAGAGAGCTAAATCAAAAATGCAAGTTGATTTAGCTTATTTTCATTATTTACGTGATAGGTGCGCGCATACTGCTGCTTAATCATCTTCCAGCAGTTTAGAAGGGGGTACTTTTAATACCTGCGCCATCTTAAACAGAGTTTCGAGAGAAACGCCGCGCACAGTGCCGGGACCTTCCACTTGACCGACAAAATTTACACTTCTATCAATAAGTTCTGCAAATGCTTCTTGTGTGTAACCTGCCTTTCTTCTATAATAGGCAATTTTTAAACCTAAAGTTATATATTTATCAGCAAACTCTGTTTTCATTATTTCGCCTCCCTTGTATTCATATAGTTTACAGGGAAATTAAGAAAAATATTACTTCTCACAAGTAAATGATTATTTACTTTAAATGATTAATAGTGTATAATAGGTGATAAAATATTTACTTGAGGTGAAATCTAGATGGAAATGCATACCTGTTGCTTCTTCGGACACAGGCAGATCAACGAAAACGAAGAATTGATAAAGAATTTATCGGATACTATTGAGCGGCTGATTATCGATGAAAAGGTAGATACTTTTTTATTTGGCAGTAAAAGCCGTTTTGATAGTCTGTGTTTGGAATTGGTGACCAAACTCAAAGAAAAATACCCGCACATAAAACGTGTTTACGTGCGGGCAGAGTATCCCGTTATTACCGATGATTATCAAGCATATTTATTAAAATTTTACGAGAATACCTATTATCCCGAAAAGCTTCACGGAGCGGGCAGGGCAGTATATGTGGAGCGTAATCGCGAAATGATACAAAGAAGCCGATTCTGTATTGTCTATTATGACAAGGAGTGTATCCCTGCCACCCGAAAAAGCGGCACAAGGATCGCCCTTGCGTATGCATTGAAGCTGAAAAGAGAGATCCGAATTCTCCCCCGGAGAAGCGATTGATCATGAAATGTAGGTTGCATTTAGGATTATGTTTTGGTCAGTTTTTGAATAAAATCTCGGATTTCATTGCCAACCGATATAAGTTCATCCTCAAATTCTTTTGGCGTCATACGGGAAATGCCCGAATGTACCGCAGAGTACTGTAAAAGACGGTCGGCTGTGACTACACGGATATGATAGTTGGGACCCATTTCGGACATGATCTTTTCGATATAGGCATCGGCGGTCTGGTCTTCCTTGGTATATACCACACGATAGCCGTCCTTTACAAGATCCGACCCCATGCCGTCTTTGACAAGATAGGCATCGAATACCAATAAAAGCTCCGTTTTGGTATATCCCACATAGTTTGAAAGCATATCCATCAGCGTCTCTCTTGCTTTTTCGAGACTGTACTTTGCAATTTCCGAAAGCGATTCCCAGGCGAAGATAACATTGTATCCGTCAATGATCAGTAAATGCGGTTGGGGCTTTGGAGGATCCTTTTTAACTTTCGGCTTCTTATCCACCGAAACCGATTTCGGTTCGCTGTAGCGCCTGCGCTTGATGGGACCGAATTCCTTTAGCATAATGGCTTCCAGATCTTCGTCGCTCAGTTCATATTTTTTGGCAAGGTGGGTGACTTTTGGCAGTATTTCCTCACTATCGGCAGAGTGCATATCCACATTCAGATGTTTATGCTGTTCCACCTCATTCCAAGGCACCACAAAGCCTGCTCCGCCTGTGCAAAATACAGAATGCGGCGGATTGTCAAGGTCGGCTGCGGGATCGTAGCCAAAAGCCGAACGAATCTCTTCTTCGTTGTGGCAGGGTTCATAGCCGTCTGAAATCAGTGTCAAATTTCCCTGTCCTTTGGTGAACGCAATCACCTCTGCGATATAGTCGTGCAGGGTGGCGGCAGGACCTCTGCCTTCGATCACCGTTCGTTCACTGTCGGATTCTGTCAACCAAAAGTCAGCGGACTTTGTTTGCAGCTCTGCCATAGCACGTCCTACGTACAGCGAAGGAAGACTCAAACGAAATTTATAATAGGGCTCCAAAAGGGTACAACCCGCCCGCATGGCTCCGTGGCGTACTGCGCGCAAAGTCGCCTCGCGAAAATCGCCCCCTTCGGTGTGCTTTAAATGGGCTTTTCCTGCTACCAGGGTAATTTTCGTATCGGTCAAGGGTGCACCGATGGCGGTGCCGCGGTGGAGCTTACTGTATAGATTGGATAGTACCAAACGCTGCCAGTTGATATCCAGCTGATGGGCAGGGACACGGCTGTCAAAGATAAGCCCCGTTCCTTTGGGTTGGGGCTCCAGCAGCAGTTGTACCTCGGCGTAATGTCTTAGCGGTTCAAAATGCCCGATGCCGATGGCTTTCTTGCTGACTTTTTCTTTATACAGAATTTTTCCTGCTCCGAAGGCACAGTCGATGCCAAGGCGCTCTTTGATGATGCTTGTAAACAGATCGATCTGGATCTGCCCCATGAGCGCCGCTTCGATCTCGTCGGTTTCTTCGTTCCAAAATAAGCGCAGTGTCGGTTCTTCCTCTTCCAGTTCTTTTAGTTTGGGGAAATATAGCCGTTTGTCGCACTCTTTGGGCAGTTTGATGCAGTAGGAAAGGACCGGCTCCAAAACAGGTTTTTGGATATCGCTCTCTATGCCGAGCCCCATGCCGGAGGCGGTACTGCTAAGTCCCACCACAGCGCAGATCTCACCGGCAGATACCGTATCCACCTGTTCAAATTTATCTCCCGAATATAAACGGATCTGTGCCACTTTTTCGCTTAGTTTTTCTCCGCGATCGGTGGCATACTTGATCTCATCACGCACGCGCAGATTACCGCTTGTGATCTTCATGAAGGTCAGACGGTTTGACCCCGCGCGCGCGATTTTATAGATCTTTGCTCCGAAATGTGTATTGTCATACAGCGGGCAAAGGGTGAGGCGGTCAAGGGTTTGCAGAAAATAGTCAATGCCCGCCAAGCGAAGCGCTGAACCGTAAAATAAGGGGAAGAGACGTCGCTTTGCGACCATTTGCGCAATATCGCTGTCTTCTATGGCAGTTCCCGCAAGAAATGACTCCAAAAACATTTCATCCACCATTGCCAGTCGCTCATCCTGCGTTACCGAGTCGTCTTCACGGAAGGAAACGCAGTTTTGGCAGAGCTCCTTTGTCAGTTCCGCTTCGATATCTTCCTTTGTTTTGGCTGAAATATCGATCTTATTGACAAAAAGAAATGTGGGGACATGGTAGTACTCTAAGAGCTGCCATAGAGTACGGGTGTGGTTTTGCACGCCGTCGGGAGCACTGATGACAAGAATTGCGTAGTCAAGAAGGGAAAGGGTGCGTTCGGTTTCTGCCGAAAAATCCACGTGTCCGGGCGTATCCAACAGAATGAAATCGCACTGCCCGAAGGAAAAACGTGCCTGCTTGGAAAAAATGGTAATCCCTCTTTCACGTTCCATGCGGTTGGTATCCAGATATGTGTTTTTATGATCCACTCTGCCAAGGGAACGTAGTTTTCCCGCACGGTACAGCAGTGCTTCGGAAAGTGTGGTCTTTCCCGCGTCCACGTGCGCTAAAATACCAATACACAGCTTTTTTTGCATAGCTTTTCCCCCCCTTTTTTACAAAACCGCATATAGTATAGCATGATTCTTGTTTTTTTGCAACTATTTTTAAAAAAGGGGATAACTATCACACTTAACAAATCCCGTTCTTTACATTTGTAGAATCTGCCATATAGACATATAATTTAAATTATGATATAGTTAATATAGAAAAGTATGAAAGGAGAAATTATTATGAAGTATAGACTGTTTGCTGCTTTCATTGCCTGCTTAATGGTATTGTCACTGATTTCCTGCGGCGGTGCATACGATTGGTCAGAGAAACCGATTTCGGATCCCGAAGCATCTGAAAAAGATACCGACAAGGAATCCGATGAAAAGCCGGATAAGGATTCCGATGAAAAGCCGGATAAGGATTCCGATGAAAAACCGGATAAGGAATCCGATGAAAAGCCGAATAAAGATTCCGATGAAAAGCCGGATAAGGAATCCGATGAAAAGCCGGATAAGGAATCCGATGAAAAGCCGGATAAGGAATCCGATGAAAAGCCGAATAAAGATTCCGATGAAAAGCCGGATAAGGATTCCGATGAAAAGCCGGATAAGGATTCCGATGAAAAGCTGGATAAGGATTCCGATGAAAAGCCGAATAAAGATTCCGATGAAAAGCCGGATAAGGATTCCGATGAAAAGCCGGATAAGGATTCCGATGAAAAGCTGGATAAGGATTCCGATGAAAAGCCCGACAAGCAACCCGATGAGAATCAGGAGCAGAATGTTATCTTACGTGAGTGCGCTGTTAGTGCAAAAGGAGCCTATGTTCATGTAATTTCTGATGAAGAACCGGCAGGAAATACCATCTTGGCAGTTATAAACTCGAAAGAAGAGCTAAACGCCTTTTTGCAAGAATGCAAAAATAACTTTACCACAGACATCCTTGCATACATCTGTGATGATTACGATGCATCTACCTTTGAAAATTCCACACTGCTGATATACCGTGCTGTCGGAAGCAGCTGTTGTCTTCCCTGGTTCCCAAAAGCGGCATTGGCACATGGCGAAAATGGAGCTCAATGGCTACAGCTGTATGTGGATAGAACCCACGATGGTATTTTTCACAGTGCAGATGAGAATGATGTATTATATGTCATTGAAGTGAAAACCACCCAAACCATTGACGGAACAGAGGACGTTAAACTTAAGTACATTGATATGGAAGGGGATGGGTCACAAGTGGAGATATACTACATGGTGCCGTGAGTTCCCTTTGCCATGGAAAATATAGCGGTGTATAATCACTATAGATAAGTATGAAAGGAGAAAATTATGAAGTATAGACTGTTTGCTGCTTTCATTGCCTGTTTAACGGTGTTGTCGCTGATTTCCTGCGGCGGTGCGTATCAGAACAACAATGGGAATGATCCCTCTCAGCAGATCTTCCGAAAGATCCGACAAGCGCAGATATACAAACACCGCCCATTGAAAGCATGGAATGCCAATTGACAGTACAGCTTGCCAAAACATGGTCAAGAGATCTGCACGACAGGGGCATTCTCGCTGTATTTCGTTCACTGCAGGAAGTAGATACTTTTGTGGATCAAAACAAAGACCGTTTTGAGCTTTCGGAATTTCAATTGATCTGTGACGATTATGGCGAGGACTATTTTGAAGAGTCCACTCTGCTAGTATATTATGCTGTGGGAAGCAGCTGCTGTTTTTCCGATATTGTCAAAGGGGAAATGATGTACGATCCCAAAGGTGATATTTGGCTTGATCTGTATATTGATAATATCAGTAACCACGATACCCATACCGAGGATGTGATCGAGGGATTTTATGTAATCGAGATCGCCGCCACCGAGATCGAAGGTATTGACGATGTAAATATAGTGTATACCGACGGTGAGCGTTCGTCCATGGTGAATTTTATATATGATAATAAGATCGGACAGCCCATCGCATTTGAGAGTATGGAGAGTCTTGCCGATTTCATTCGAGCCTATGAGTATAAGCAGTTTGATATGGAATACCGCAGATCCTATCAAGCCATGATGAAGTCATTTCTCGATAATGGATATATGTATTCGGTTACATCCGAAGGGTCTGAAAAGGGAAGCGACGGCATTGAGATATTCCCGCAAAATTTAAGCAGAGGCGTCGGTGATGACGGTTACCGTTACCTTTTTGAAAAAGACGGTACTGCCTATTTGGTAACGGTATATAATCTTCAGCCCTGGGGAAGCTTTGACGAGGAGGATACCATCTACGAATACTGCTTTAATAAATTCGGTTATATGTTAAGAGATTGTGCCAAGTCGGAAATTCAAAGCGATAGTTTGCAAACCATATACCGGTATAATCCGTATAACACCCAAACCGTGTTTTACCGTGCGCTGATCGACCGTTCTTACTATGTAGATGTGCGTACTGTCGATGCTGTGGATACCGAGAACATCGCACAGTTTATACAGTCGCTTTCCTTTGAAAAAGTATTGCTCCATACCAATACGTGAATGATCTGACAAGCTCAGCGTTAAAATGACTTATAAACAAGAGATGCTGTCCTGCAAATACAGCGGGATGGCATTTTCTTATTGCAATCCTTTTCAAATTGTGATACAATATATGGGAAATTGAAATGTGGAAGTGATCTAATTGACAAATAAATCAGGTCTGATCTTGGAAGGCGGTGCCATGCGGGGAATGTTCACCTGTGGGGTGCTGGATGTTTTCATGGAAAACGGTATTGCCTTTGACGGTGCTGTGGGTGTATCTGCCGGCGCTTGTTTTGGATGCAATATCAAATCAGGGCAAATAGGCAGAGCTATTCGCTATAACCTGCGCTTTTGCAATGATCCCAAATACGGCAGTATGCGCTCGCTGATCAAAACGGGCGATTATTACAACGCCGATTATTGCTACCGCTATGTGCCCGAAGAGGTGGATATTTTTGACCGCAAGGCGTTTTATGAAAATCCCATGGAGTTTCATATTGTCACCACTGATATTGAAAGCGGAAATCCCGTATATTATAATTGCAGGGAAGATGACCCGAAACTGATGGATTGGATACGTGCATCGGCATCACTTCCGTTCTTTGCCAATATCGTGGAAATTGAAGGCAAAAAGCTCATGGACGGCGGCATTTCCGATTCCATTCCGCTAAAATATTTTGAATCGCAGGGCTATGGCAAAAATCTGGTCATTTTGACCCAGCCAAGGAACTATATTAAGGAAAAGACGGGCATGCTCGGGTTTATAAAAATGAAATACCGCAAATACCCAAATCTGATAAAGGCACTGGAAAAGCGGCACGAGATGTACAATGAAACCACTGCCTACATTGCCCAAAGAGAAAAGCAGGGGGATGTGATGGTGATCTGCCCCAAGGAAAAACTGCCCATTTCCCGCATTGAGCATGATCCCGCGATCCTAAAAAAGACCTATGATCTGGGAAGAGACGCAGGCAATGCCAGCGTGGATGCGGTCAAGCGCTTTTTGGCAGAATGATACGGCAGGCGTTGTAATTTGATGCTTGCAAATTATACAAAACTATGGTAGAATAACTAAGAACACATTTTTGCCGCATAGCGGCATACAAATTTAATAGCACTATTTGTGCTGACGCATAGCGTCAGAATGGAGATGAACATGAAAATTTCTGTTTGCATCGGCAGCTCCTGCCATATCAAAGGTTCCCATCAAGTTGTGGATGGTTTGCGTACATTGATCGCACAGTATCATGTTTCCGATCAGGTTGAGCTGGCGGGCAATTTTTGCCTTGGCAGCTGTCAGCTGGGGGTGTGCGTGACCATCGGTGAAAAGGTATATTCCGTATCTCCCGAAACGGTGGAGGAATTTTTCAAAACCGAGGTTTTGTCTCAGTTAAATCAATAAAAATTCTGCAAATTGGCAGTGATATGCTATGAAAGGAGCCAATTGATATGGAAAACTGTCTGGCGCTCAAAAAGTCCGGTTGTAAAAACTGTTATAAGTGCTTACGATACTGTCCTGTAAAATCTATTCGTTTTTCGGGTAACCGAGCACATATCATGAATAATGAGTGTATTCTTTGCGGACGTTGCTATGCAGTATGCCCGCAAAACGCAAGAGAAATTTCCGACGGTACCGAACGGACAAAAGTCATGATCCAAAGCGGCGTGCCGGTATATGTCAGTTTGGAGCCCTCCTTTGCGGCATATTATAGCGGTGTGGGCTTTACCGCCATGCGCCAAGCATTGCTGGCTCTGGGATTTACCGATGCGGAAGATGCCGCCATCGGTGCCGCTATGGTAAAGAGCGAATATAACCGTTTATTAACAGAAGAGAAACGGGATATTGTGATCAGCTCTTCCTGTCATTCTGTCAATTTGTTGATTCAAAAATATTTCCCAAAACAATTAAAATATTTGGCGGATGTAGTTTCCCCCATGCAGGCGCACTGCAGGGATATCAAAAAACGCCATCCCGAGGCAAAGACCGTCTATATTTGTCCATGTGTTGCCAAAAAAGACGAAGCAGAGCACTATGAGGGTATAGTAGATGTCGTTTTGACCTTTGAGGAGCTTTCTGCATGGTTTGCGCGCGAGGGAGTTGTTCCCGAAAGAAAAATGGATAGCGGCAAACGAAGCCTTGCGCATTTGTTCCCTTTGGCAGGGGGCATGATCAAGTCCATGGGCGAAACGGCAAAAGGCTATACATATTTGGCAGTGGATGGTACGGATAACTGCATTGCCGCCATCAAGGATATAGAAAATGGGAATATCCATCGCTGTTTCATCGAAATGTCCGCCTGCCGCGGCGGCTGTGTCGGCGGCCCTGTGATGGAAAAATATTATCCAAATCCGATCACAAATTACCTCTCTCTCGCCCAAGCTGCAGGAACAGAAGAACTTAGTATTGTTTGTTCCGATAAAATGGAACTTCGCAAGCATTTTACGGTAATTGATATACAAACGGATAAACCCTCTGAAGCCGATATGCGCGCTGTGCTGAAGCAGCTTGGCAAAAACTGCCCTGAAGACGAGCTCAATTGCGGCTCATGCGGATACGATACCTGCCGCGAAAAGGCGGCGGCAATTCTGCAAGGCAAGGCAGAGGGGGATATGTGTTTGCCATATTTGAAAGATAAGGCAGAGGCTTTTTTGGATACGGTGGTCAATTACACGCCAAATGCTTTGATTGTACTCAACGACCAACTGGAAGTACAAAAGATCAACGATGCGGCACGCAAGATCATGAATATCCGCGCGGCAAGCGATGTACTGGGAGAGCCGGTAGTACGCATTTTAGACCCATCTGTTTTCATGCAGGTTTTAAATACCAAGCGAAGTATCCGCGATCAAAGAGTATATCTTGCGGAATACGGAAGATTCGTAGAGCAGTCGGTGGTGTATGATGAAAACACCAATTTGCTCATTTGCAGTATGCGGGATGTAACCTATGAAGAAAACGCGCGCAGACGCAAGGACAGCATCAACCGAAACACCATTGAAGTTGCCGATAAGGTAGTAGAAAAACAAATGCGTATCGTACAGGAGATTGCATCGTTGCTTGGCGAGACGGCGGCAGAAACCAAGATCGCCCTGACCAAGCTGAAGGAGTCGATCAAAGATGAATGAATTGTGTGCCGATGTGGGTTATAAAAGCATCAATCACCACGGTGAACTGCTTTGCGGAGACCATGTGGACGTGGTCGAGCAGGGTGAGTCCTCATCTGTCATTGTATTGGCGGACGGTCTGGGAAGCGGTGTGAAGGCAAGCATTCTTTCTACCTTGACTTCCAAGATCATTTCCACCATGATGGCGCAGGGAATGTCACTGGAGGATTGCGTGGAAACCATTGCCGCCACACTTCCCATATGCTCCATACGCGGTCTTGCCTACTCAACCTTTACCATCATCCACTTGGTAAATAATTGGCAGGCAGAGCTGATCCAGTTTGACAATCCTCCCGTTATTTTTATTCGTAACGGCAAGAGTTTGGACTATTCTATGACCGAAATGAATATTGACGGAAAACGCATTTATAAATCGGTCATATATTTGCAAGAAAACGACCTCTTCGTTGCCATGAGCGACGGTTGCCCCCATGCGGGCATGGGCGGAATTTACAATTTCGGTTGGAAAAGGGAAGAGATTGCTTCTTTCATGGAAGAAAAGTCCGGTATGGGATATACAGCCAAGGCGCTTTCAGCGCTTTTGGTGGATGAATGCAACAAACTGTACGGCGGTAAGCCGGGAGATGATGCAACAGCTTGCGTGATCCGCATTCGCCGGCGCGTACCCATGAGTATTTTGTTCGGTCCTCCTGCCAGCAGAGACGACAACGACCGCATGCTTAGCCTCTTTTTCTCAAAGGCAGGGAAGCATATCATATGCGGCGGCACAACTTCAACCATTGTGTCCAATTATTTGGGTAAGCCTCTGCGCCCAAGTCTTGATTTTGTAGAGTCGGATATTCCCCCCATTGCAGAGCTGGAAGGGGTGGATCTTGCCACAGAAGGGGTGATCACCTTAAGCCGTGTGTTGGAATATGCCAGAGACTATTTGCAGGACGATTTGCTGTACGATAAATGGAGTGTTGGGCGTGACGGCGCTTCATTGATCTGCCGTATGTTGTTTGAGGAAGCGACCGACATCAATTTCTTTGCCGGTAAAGCCAACAATCCCGCCCACCAAGACAAGGCGCTTAATTTTGCCATCAAAATGAATCTTGTGGAGGAGCTTGCCGATTGCTTAAAGAAAATGGGCAAGCGTATCAAAGTGAGCTATTTTTAAAACTTGCTTATGAAAATCAGCAGAACTGACTGTAAGAAATCAAAGTGAAACGGGAGGTGTCAACTACCGACATCTCCCGACAATTTCCACAAATTTCTAGGAATAATTTTGTTGAAAAAAACTAAAATATTCTTAAAAAAAGTGTTGACAACTGCGGAAGAATCTGCTATAATATCACCCGTTGAGAACAAACACATTGCGGCATCGCCAAGCGGTAAGGCAACGGACTCTGACTCCGTCATTACCTAGGTTCGAATCCTAGTGCCGCAGCCAAAAAACGACAATCTTCGACAGAAGGTTGTCGTTTTTACTTTTTCACTTTTCACTCTTCACTCTTCACTAAAACCTCTTGTCGTTTTTTGGCAAGTAATAAGTAATAGTGAATAGTGAATAAGTAAGGTGGCTTTTCGCTATGGCGAAAAACATTTTTATAAAGGTTGAAATTTTCCCAGTTTTATGCTATACTAATTCCAGAAAGGCGGTGAGCATCTGTGAAAAAAACAAAACAAAAACATTATGCTTTTAATACCCAGCTGTTTTTTGTCATCGCTCTTTTCGCCATTTTTTTGGTTTTATCTATATGTGTTGCAATCGAACGAGAGATTGGACTTTCAATAGGCTTTGCGGTTGCCACTCTGCTTCCCATCTTTGTTTTTTTAATATCACCACTGTATACGGCTTTTTCGGATGAAGAAATCGAAATCGTTTATATAATGGGACAAAGAGAAATTATTAAGTGGAGAAACATAAGGAGCATATATTTAAACGGCTCTTGGATTAGCAGAGGTGGAGGACTCCCTCACTATGAGGTTGCTTACCCCACCAATGCTAAACGT
>SVRY01000040.1 GCA_015064585.1 Oscillospiraceae bacterium | reverse complement strand
CATTTGTATACAGCTTCCCGACTTACCGTTTTAACCGGCGGCGAAAGCGTCATCACAAATGACAGACACAAGATCTTACAAACAGGATCGAATAGGTCTATATAAGCGCTCCCCCATTTTGGGAAAATTTCGGCGCTGACTTTATGCCGCAGTGACGATCTTTTCGATGATGGTGGTATTGACCGGCAGGATCTCGGCTCTTGTGTAGAGGATCTCCTTGATCTGCGCCAATTGATTGGGCAGCAAAGACGCTTCGGTGGCAACCACCACGTTTGCCTTGCCGTTTGAGATCACCGCCACGCAGTCCGCAAAGCCCTTGGCTTTGATCAGCGTTTCCACATTTGCCTCCATTTCAATTTCCTCGGCAATGCGGGATATGTTTTCTCTTGCCTGGGTCTTTTCCTCAGCCGCGGCATCGGTGCTGTCAACGATTGTCTGCAGTACCTCCAGCGCCTCTTCTCTTGCCTGCGCGCGGTCAAGGGTGGCAATGGCAAAATAGCTTTCGGCGCTGTCGTCGGTGGAGGTATCCTGCTCTTTATTTCCGCCATCGGTGTTACCGCTTGAGGGCTGTTTATCGTCATCCGGCTTTTCTGCGACGGCTTTCTTTCCGCCAAACAGCGCAATGTTTATGATCACCGCCGCCCCCACCAAAAACACGGCGCAAATGATCATCAAGTTTTTCCGTCTGCTTTCATTCAAGAAGCCACTTACCTTCTTCGGCATTTCTTTCATCGTCTCGGCGAAGCTGACAAGCGAACGCTCTGCCGGTTTTTCGGTTGATTTTACTACTTTCATGGTATACCCCTTTACAATTGATCTTGTATTGATATATATATTATCTCTGCCGTATCAATAGAACCGTTCGCTTCATTTATTGGCAGACCGACACCGATTTCATGGGCAGATCCAGTAGCGCACACAGCATATTGATCACCCTCTCTTTGATCACGGGATCATTTCCCCCCGTACAAACCACTGCCACCCCCCGTACTCTGCCGGCAAGCACTGTGGTATTCTTCCCCTCTTCCCAAACATATCTGTTGCCGCCATCCAAAATAAGACTGACCTTTGCCAGCGTAATACCCTCCATCGAACAGATCATATCCTCCAATTCCTTCTCCATTTTCTGTTTTGTTTCCGCGTCGGGCACACGGTCATTGATACTTACCTCTTTTTTGTCCGATCCCGCCACCAGCAGCAAGACCGCCCCCAGTATCAAAAGAAGCACCAAAGCGATCCCACGACCGCCTTCTTTCAAATGCCGCAAAAATTCCAAGCCTTCCTCCTACAACCGAATCATCTCTGTGATGACCACTCTGCAACCGCACGCCTGCTCCAAGCGGCGCGCCACCTTACCTGTCAGCGCCGCGCCCCGAACGGTATATAAGGTCAGCTCCAGGCGCGCAAGCACGGGCATTCCCTCCCTGTCCTCTGCCATTGCCGCCACGCCGACCTCCTTTTTCGACAATGAGAACTCCTCTTCCAAAAGCACCAAGACCGCCTTTTCCGTCTCCGACTCAAAGCGGCGCAAAAACTGCTCGGGCACCTGCTCTGTCTTTGCACTGTCTCCTTCGGGAAGCACCTCCTCCCAGCCGGTGTCTATATTTTTCAGCTCCCCCAACGGTGCCAGCAAAGCCAAGGTCAAAAGCAGGGCGCAAAAATAGCGCAGATATTTTTCAAAGCCGCTCCCCGTCCCCAAGGCGTTCACAACACCTGCCAAAAGCGATGCCGACAAAACGGCAAGCAACATAGACATCATTTACGTTCCAATCCTCATCAGTAAACCAAATTCAAATATCAGCGCCGTATCCACAATGGCAATCACCGCCATCAATGCCCCAAACAGTGCTCCGCCGTCCCGATACAGCGAGGCAATGCGCGCACAGCCCAAAATTTCGGCAACGCCGCCTGCCGACAAAAAGCATAGGCGAAACAGCCATAATTCAATGAGCATGGGCAAAAACAACAGCAAAACCGCCGCCACCCCCACGCCGCCTACCACGCCTGACATCAGCGAAAAAGCCCCCGAGAGAGTCCTTCCCGCCTCCGACAGTGCACTGCCCACCAGCGGAAGCGCCGAAGAGGTGATATACCGTAAAGTCCTGCCCGACAAAGTATCCGCCTTTGCCGCAATTGCTGTCTGAAAAGCAAACACCGATGTCAAAAGGGCGGCTATCATGCCCACCAGTCCCACAAAAAAGCGCCGTACCGTCCCTGCTATCTGTGAAATGCCCTGCAAATCGGAAACGGATGCCGCAAACCCCAGCACAAAACAGACCCGCATCAAAGGCAACAGCACCTTAGAGGCAAGCAATGCCGCCAAGGATACAAAAAAAGCCAGACCGCTACCTGCAGTAAGGGACAAACCGTTCATGCCGGAAGCCGTACAAAGACCGGCATATACAGGAATGATCCCTGCGGCAAAAACGCTAAGGGTCTGTATATGCTGTGCCGCTGTCTCAAAAACCGTCTTTACCGCAGACAGTGCCGCAACCGAGCCCGACAGGATCGCAATATAATGAAAGGCATTCAGGATCCCTTTGTTCTCTACGCTTTCCGAAAGTGCCTTCATCACTGCGCACACCGCCGCCACACACATAAGCTCTAAAAAACATTTGACCGCACGGGATGCTGCCTTGCCAAAAGCTGTTTTGCCAAAAGCCAACAGAGTCTTGGCATCCAGCCAAAGGGCAAGATCTCCCGCCTCCTGCGGCATATCTTCGAAGTATCTGTCAAGCGGCTCGGGAAAGGGGATCTGCGGCAGAGTCATTTCCTCGGCAAAAGCGGGAAGTCCCATTATCAAAAACAAAAGCGGCAATATACTAAGCCAAAAATACCACCGCTTCATGCCGCAAACTCCCCGGCAAGTGCCAGAATCTGCCGAAGAAGCGGCAAGGAAAGCAAAATGATCTCAATCTTGGCAAAGAACTCCACTCTGCCCGCCAGCACCGGTTCCCCGGCGTCACGGCAAAGCTCCGATGTAAATTGACTGACGATCCCAATTCCCAGCGCCTTGAACAGTGCTTTGTAACCGTCGGCATCAAAGCCTGCCGACTGCATTTTGAAAAGCGAAAATACTTCTGCAACGCCCTCCAGAGATGCCGAAAAGAGCATGAGAGCGGCGGCAAACACTACCCCGCGCCCGCCTGTCCCCTTGTTTCTGCCCACTTGCAATAAAAAGATCAAAAGAGAAAGGGATATCCCGCATACCTGTAATACCGTCATATGCCAAACAAACTCCGAATGGTGGAAAACAAATCGGCAATCTCATCCATCAGCATCAACAGTACGATCACCATACCTGCAAGCGAAACCATGGTTGCCTGCTCATCCCTGCCCGCTTTGCATAAGATCTGATGGGCAACCGCAACGATCATTCCCACGCCGACTATTTTTAATAGCAGCGATACCTCCATATGGTCTCACCTCTGTCATAATAATAAGATCACCGCCGCCGCTGCGCCGGCGAATCCCAGACCGCGATATACCTTTGATTTTTCGATAACCTCATCCTTTTTCTGCTCGATCAGCCTGCCCAGTTCCCCGTCGCATTCCTGCCTGAACCGCTCACACTCCTCGGCAGAACATCTGCCCACCCTTTCAAAAAAGGGATAACACGCCTCCTGCACCGCAGGATCCACCGCAAGGAGCGAAAACGCTCCTTCGGTATCGCCTTTTTTCAGTTTTTCCAAAAACAGTTTCGGCAAATTCCCTTGATAGTGATCGTAAATCTCGGGAAGCGGCCGTTTGTAACATCGCACGTCCGAGCCGATCCTGCGCACCAGATCTTGCAGTTCCCCCGCAATCTGCCACTCCTTGCGTACGCCTTTTGCCATCGCTCCACCCATACCAAGAAAGGCACAGAAAACAAGCACCAGCCCGATCGCCTTCCCGATCAACATGGCACCTCCGCCAGCGCATCCCGCGCGGTAAACGTAAAAACTATCCTTTGGTTTCTGCGGCGGATGGCGGCGTAACAGCCGAAAATGCCTGCCTCATGCAGTTTGGCAATGGGGGGAGAGGACAACAGCTGTGCAAGGGTATCGGCGTGCGCACTTGCCAGAATGGGCACCCCGCAGGAGGCAGAAAACAGCAGTGCCTGCGCCTCCGAGGCGCCGATCTCATCGCAAACGATCACCTGAGGAGCAAAACAGCGCAACGCGATCTCCATGCCCTTGGCTTTGGGATACCCGCTGAACAGATCCAGCGTGCGGGATCGGTTTTCGCATCCGTACGCCAATTCTCCTCTGGTGTCCACCGCCGAGACCCGCAGATCATGGGGAGGGGATGAAAGGGTGCACATCATATCCCGCAGCACCGTTGTCTTTCCGCCCCCGGGCGGTGAATAGAACAGCATTCCGCACCGCGCGGTCAAAAACTCGGCTACTGCTGCCCCGGCGCATCCTTTGTGTATACCGGGCACACGAAAACAAAGCCCCGAAAAATCCCGCACACCGATGATCCCTCTGCCGGGCGAGGTCACGGCTCTGCCGCAGATCCCCACCCGCAGTCCCTTGTAGGAAATATAGCCCTCATTGATAGTATCAAAATGCGCGTGCAATGAATGCTCGCAGATCTCGTCTATCACCTTTGAAAATTCCGCTTGGCTGACTGTTTTTCCGCACACCGTTCCCATGCGCGCCGAGCGCGCAAGCACCGGGCTGTTCGGATGCAGGCGCAGCTCCTCAAGATCTGTCATGCCAAACTCTGCCGCATAACGGGCGACCACCGGCGGTAATTCTGCCATACTCATCTCCCTGCCGCCAAAAGGCGCAAATCGTACTTGTATCAAAGACGGGGTTTCAAACCCCTTTATTCTTGTCCCGAAACCAGTCTATCTATATGCCGCCAATGCACTAAAAATGCAGGATCCCATTTCTCGGGCGGCACACTTTTATCTCTCACACCTCTTGACATATGCTGTCGGCAAAGAAAGAACTTTTTGGAATCCTGTCGCGCTTCGGGCAGATTTGTTAGTTTTGGATAAAAACGGATGCAAAAATTTGTGTAAAATATTTTAGTGGAAAATGTTGCCATTTCATATATCTTGTGGTAAAATATGGTTGTCGACAATATATAGGGTATTCGGCAACATCCGCCTTCCTTTTTTCCGACAGGATGTGCCCCCCGTCAATAACACCAATTGAAAGTGAGAAGATGAATTATGGAACAAAATGTGAAAATCCTGATTGCTGATGAAAACAATGATTTCCGCCAACAGTGCAAAGAAAAACTGGGCGCTCTTGGCTTTTCCCGCTTCGAAGAAGCTGCTGCGGGGGAGGACGCGCTTTACAAGATCAGTAAGCAACACCCCGATATCGTTTTGACCGATATATGGCTCGGTCGCATGGACTGTGTGCAACTCATGCGCAGTGCTTCCAAGATCAATTATGCCCCCGATATCGGCCCCTCCTTTTTCGTTCTCGCCTCCACCACGACCCCCAATATGTTTGTGGAAGCCACCGAGGCAGGCGCGGATTACTGTATGCTCAAGCCTGTGGATTATGAAAATCTCAGCGAGCGCATCAACCGCGTGGTACGTCTGAGACGCCGAAACGGCGGCATGACCCGCAACGCCGTCACCTGCGGACAGGACATGGAAACTCAGGTGACCAAGGTGATCCATCAGATCGGCGTTCCCGCGCACATTAAGGGGTATCAGTATCTGCGCACCGCCATTCTCATGGCAATTCAGGACAGCGACGTGATCAACTCGGTAACAAAGATCCTGTATCCCACCGTTGCCAAGCAGTATCAGACCACCTCCTCCCGCGTGGAGCGTGCCATCCGCCATGCCATTGAGGTCGCCTGGGACCGCGGAGACCTGGACACCCTCAACGCCTATTTCGGCTACACCATTCAGAACGACCGCGGCAAGCCCACCAATTCCGAATTCATCGCCATGATCGCCGACAATCTACGACTGACCAATAAGCTTTCGTAATAAAAAAACGCTTGCCGTCTCTTGACAGCAAGCGCGATGAATACCATAGCAAAAGCAAGCATTGCTCGTATTGACCATATACCAAAACAAGATATATTAAACCGGCACCTCAACGCATTTTGGATCTTGCATTTGCATCCCGACAAGGATACAGATATCTGCCGCATTCAAAAGATAATTTTTATAATACGCCAAGCACCCCGCGCGGTAGTGTTTCATCAGCATCACTTCCCTGTCGCTGTACTGCGCAATTCGAAAATAGCGGTCTCTGTGCACCTCTTTCCAGCACTTTGCCTGTGTTTCATATGGAATCACCGCCGAAAGAGTGATAAAAGGGTACTTTTCCCGCAGTTCCAATAAAATCTCGGCGCAAAACATCTCTGTCCCCGGCGCCATGCCGCCTATAAAATGACAAACGCCTTCCTCTTCGATCTGCCGCTTAAATTCATTTTTCAGCCGCTTTTTGAGCTGTACACAGTGCGTATTCTCTTCGTTTTCTCCAAAGGGCATTCTTTTGAGAGAAAGCCCCATATAGGCGCAAGTTTTGATCATATTTTTCACCCAGTCTATTCCAATCTAAAAATTTTTGCATGGCATTCAGTGAATGTCATGTTTAAAATCATCATACCATATAATCAAAAACGTGTCAAGCACTGAATGTCAAATGAGGTATGATGATATGTTTATCAACAAAAACAAAGACGGTCAAAACAATATATGCGGCAAAAACATCGCAAAGTTCAGAAAAGAAATGAATATTTCCCAAAGAGAATTTGCCGACCGTTTGCAGATCGCGGGGCTGAATGTGGACAAAAATGCGATACAGCGTATAGAAGCCGGCAAACGCTTTGTTACCGATATTGAGCTGATCTATATTGCAAAAGTGCTTAGCAGATCCTATACGGAGCTTTTGCATACAGAGGCTTGCACCGACATATGACACCCTTTCCGGGACAAAAATAAAAATCCGAAAGTTCGGTTTATCACTAAACCTTGCTTTCGGATTTTTTGGAGCAGATGACGGGAATCGAACCCGCGTGGTCAGCTTGGGAAGCTGAAGTTCTGCCATTGAACTACATCTGCGTTGCTATACATAATCATATTCCCTTATATAGATTTTGTCAAGAGGAAAAACAAAAAAGATAGTTATAATTTTTCGTCAATTCTCTTGTAATTTTACCGTATCAATGCTATAATATTCCTGTAAGCCCCAAAAGGCGCCGATCAAATCAATTTGAAAGGATACAATTATGGAAAAAATGATCTTAGTTCCTCTCGGAGGAAACTCTTTCATCACCAATAAACCCCAGAGCCAGCGGGACGACATCACCCCTGACGGTTGGACCGCCTGGGAAAACGGCGACTACGAATATCACATTTTCTTCAAGCCTGCCGTATCCGCCACCATCACCCCCGTTCTTTTGCTAAATCCCATCAACTCAGCTTCCACCGTATGCGTAAAGATCGGTAACGAAGAATCCACCGTTGCCATTCCTGCCGGTGCCACGCAGGTTGCTCTTGGCGAATACGCCATTGAAGCAGGCTATGTGGATGTAATGCTTAAGGGTATTTCCCGTGAAGGCGAAGTTTTCGCTTTTCCCCACACGCTGCAGGTAGGCGGCATTGACGATGCTGAAATGGCAGCCTACGCCAAAGAAAGCGACAAGAGCGACTTTTACTGGATCCGCCGCGGTCCTTCTGTTCACTGCGGCTACGACGTAACCGTTTGCGGCGACGATGTTGAATGGTTCTATAACGAAGCAAGAGTAGATCCCGGCGACGATCCCCACGGTACATATTGCATGGCAATCGGCTTCCACGGCGGTTACTTCGGAATGCAGGTATGCGACGAAGGCAAGCGCAAGGTGCTCTTCTCCATCTGGTCTCCCTTTGTAACCGACGATCCCAGCGAAATTCCCGAGGATAAAATGGTTAAGGTACTCAAAAAGCATCCTCTGGTCAAGACCGGCGAATTCGGCAACGAAGGCTCGGGCGGTCAGTCCTTCATGAACTACAACTGGGTATCCGGCGAAACCTACCGTTTCCTCTGCCGCATTACCCCCAGAGAAAATAACAAGACCGAATTTACCGCATATTTCTTCTTCCCCGAAAGCGGCAAATGGGAACTGCTGTGCTCCTTCCTGCGTCCCGAGACCCAGACTTGGTTCCGCGGCGCATACTCCTTCCTGGAAAGCTTCATTGACGTAAACGGCCATAACTACCGCCGTGCGCACTTCCAAAATCAGTGGGCTGTTACCAAGGCAGGCAAGTGGATGCCCATCAACCATATGCGCTTGACTGGTGACGCAACCGCCAGAAAGGCTCACCGTCAGGACTACGGCGGAGGTGTTGTAGACAATCACTTCTACCTCAACAACTGCGGCTTCTTCTCCAAGAACGATATTCTTGACACCATTTTCGAAACCGATGCTTCGAAGTATCAGAAGCCCGAGATCGATCTGGACGCTCTGGAAAAGGCAATCGATTGATTTATACTGAAAAGAACCCAACCGCGGTTGGGTTCTTTTTTTGTGTAAAGTCGAAAACGCATTTCTATTTTTGAGAAAGATGAATCACTGTTTTTCCCTGTTTACGGGCATACTTTAAGGCATCATACGCACCGCCGAACTCACGGTTCACATATACCAAAACGCAATCACATCGTTCAATCATCCAACGGTTTCTCAATTTGATTGCCGATTTATAATGCACCCCCATCAAAACGTCAGGAATTAAAACCGAATCATACATTGATTCATAATACACTTTATTGGTATTCAGATCATTTGTAAAATACGGTTTTATCAAAACAAGCTCGATATACGGATATTGGCATTTCAATTCTCTCACCGCTTTTGCAAATTGCAAATCGAAATCACCCATACCTCCCGTCATAAAGGTTCCAACGCCGTTATTTACGATCCAATCCTCCAGTATACTTTTTAATTCCCCCACAATATCCTTGAAGACATCGCGGTGCCCAAAGCCGCAACACATTTTGTTTTCCACAACAGATCCCCCCATCATCAAATGTTTCCAAATACAGAACAATTATATTATATAGTTTTCGAATACAAAATTCAACAGCTGTAAAATATTACTGTAGGAAAACTTTTGGATAGGAGTATCATACAATGTTTGACATGGGTCTGCGCATTCGGGAATTACGGGAACAACATAAATTGTCCCAAGAGCAGTTGGGACGGCGGGTAGACAGAAGCAAATCTGTCATCAGCAGTTATGAAAACAATATTAAAATTCCGCCCTTATCTATTTTAACGCAGTTTGCCGTCATTTTTAATGTTTCCCTCGACTATCTTACAGGCATTGATAAGAATGAAATGCTTTCTTTACAAGGACTCTCCCCTGCACAAAAAGAGCTTTTACAAAGCATTGTTTGGGAAATGAAAAATCCCCAAAAGCAATATGATGGGCTCACCTCCTCTCAACAGAAGATTCTTGGCGAATTGATGAAGGATTTCTCCAAGAATATTTCTCACTGAATATAAAGAAGGCTTTGCCATCCTTGCACCGACACGGGAGCCGATCGAACTTCGGTTTATTTCCCCAACTATTGATAAAAACAAAGTATCAAAACACAAAACGGTTACTCATCCATAAAGCTTTGAGTAACCGTTTTGTGCTTTATTAAGTATCAAGTTTTATTCTTCCGGTTGCAAGCTCAGCTTTCATATCAGGAATAAGTTTGCTTATTCAACAATTGTATTTTCTTTTCCTCGAATTCTTCTTTTGTAATAATACCGGTGCTTAAAAGTTCACTATACTTTTTAATTTCATTCGGGATATCAAAAATCATCTCTTGTTTGAAAGCAGAAATCTCATTCTGCCTTTCCAGCAAAAGTTTGCGTATAAACGCACACGCACGGTCACGGTTTTGAATATTGGGAATTTTAATTTGACCTGCTACACAATTCAATACTATTCCACCGGGAAAGGAATTGTTCACAAAAGACACATCATCAAGCCGCACTTCAAATGTTTTTCCGTATGCCTTTTTTCCATAAATGCGCTTGTTTGTAATAGTTAATTCGGTTTTGGATATCCAAAGATTTAACCATATTGAGAGAACAAGCGGAATAAACCCGTCAATAATCACAGTATAAATACAGCCTCCATTCCATATTGTACTCACCCACATATCCATTCTGGAGGAATAGATTTCTCTCAAATAGTATGATTCTGCTGAAGCAAGTGCATCATATTTCTCTGTTTGATTCCAAGTTACGACCCCCGCACGAAAAACAGTATACGCCAACAAACACATCATTAAAATTACAATAATGTTCCATGCTTTTGCATTTCGATTATTACACTTTAATAAAACTTTTTCTTCCATATCCTTCTCCTTTTTATAACTACAAATTTATAGTATATTTTTGCATATATTATTATAATATATCTTTTTGTTTTTTGTCAAGATATAATGAATAAAAATACGTTTATTGTAGGAGAAAACTATGGCGAATGAAATCAGAATAAAGAAAAAAACTGCTCGGCGCGGTGATGATGGATATAAGGTGGTTTCTGTTCGCATGAAAGACGAATTGTTGGAACAGTTGGATAAACTATCCGTTAAAACAAACCGCTCTCGTAATGAACTGATTAATATTCTTTTAGATGCCGCTATTGATATTGTCAAAGTAGAAGAATAATACTTCAACCACAATCATTTTTTAATAGGAAGAAAATCGAATAAGCCCCGCTGTTTTTCCAAAAGATTGGCAAGCATTTGGGTAAAGCCGCACATATAATCATAAAACAAAAAATCGTTTGCCCGCGGGCAAACGATTTTTTGTTTCTTAATAATTTTCAGCGTGGATTTCAAAATAGCTCTTGGGATGTGCGCAGGTGGGGCAAACCTCGGGAGCCTTTGTGCCGATTACCAAATGTCCGCAGTTACGGCATTCCCAAACCTTCACTTCGCTCTTTTCAAATACAGCGGCAGTTTCTACATTGTGAAGCAGCGCTCTGTATCTTTCCTCGTGATGCTTTTCCACAGCGGCAACCAAACGGAATTTGGCAGCTAATTCCGGAAATCCCTCTTCCTCGGCAGTCTTGGCAAATCCGGCATACATATCGGTCCATTCATAGTTTTCGCCCTCAGCGGCAGACACCAGATTTTCAGCGGTGTTGCCAATGCCGGAAAGCTCCTTGAACCACATTTTAGCGTGTTCCTTTTCATTTTCAGCAGTCTTCAAAAACAGAGCCGCAATCTGCTCGTAGCCTTCCTTTTTGGCTACCGACGCAAAATAGGTGTATTTGTTTCTTGCCTCACTTTCACCGGAAAATGCCGCTTGCAGGTTCTTTTCGGTTTGGGTTCCCGCATACTTAGTCTTTTTTTCCATTATCATATCCTCCTATAATATTTGATATATTGTTTATATATTATGTTTTTCCACATATTGTTTGATGGCTTGAAAGGTCGTATCGCTCAAATGATGCTCGATCTTGCAGGCGTCCTCCGATGCGGTTTCGCCATCCACCCCGATATCGATCAGCCACCGGGTAAGGATCGTATGTCTTTCGTATATCTTTTCCGCCACTTCTCTGCCCACTTCGGTCAGCTTAATGGCGCCATCCTCACCAACTGTAATATACCCTCCGTTTTTTAGCAGTCCCACAGCGCGGCTGACGCTTGGCTTGGAAAAGCCCATATATTCCCCGATGTCCACAGAGCGCACAAAATTGCTTTCTCTTGACAGCAACAGTATGGTTTCCAAATACATTTCGCCGGATTCCTGTAAATGCAAGTATAACGCCTCCTCTCCGCAATCGTATTTTTATATCAGCATATTTGTGTTATTATATTTTATATATTATAACATACATCCCCGGAATTTGCAAGCGTCCATTACTGGATTCTTCCATTTTTTTAGCCGAAATATACATACAGATTTATCTGCCCCTCTCACAAAGCAAAAAAATTTGCCGAAATACGAATTATATTTAAATTTTTAGTACAGACCTCTTGACAAAGTAAAAACAGAATGTTATAATACAGCAAAGGTTAGTCAAGGCTAACTGCAAATATGAGGTGGCAATAATGAATTTGACCAACGCGACAGAAGGAATCGAATATATTATCAAATCGGTCGAAACCGACGATGAGGAGCTCAATGCCTTCCTCTTTTCACTGGGGTGTTACAGCGGCGAACCGATCACCGTGATCTCCCGCCGTAAAAGCGGCTGTGTCGTTTCCATCAAGGATGGGCGTTACAGCATTGACAATGCGCTGGCTTCAGCTATTTTGATCTAAACATCAAAATACTGAGGTCACAATTCACCCCGCAAGTTAGCAGATGCTAATCGCCGTCTGCCAATCAAACTATTTTGGGACTTTGTAATATAAGGAGGCGTTTACCATATGAGAATTGCTTTAGCGGGCAATCCCAACAGCGGAAAGACCACCATGTTCAATGCGCTGACCGGCAGTAACGAAAAGGTCGGCAACTGGGCAGGGGTCACTGTTGACAAAAAAGAACATTCCATCAAAAAAAGCATATACAGCGGAAGCGAAGATCTGATTGCAGTGGACCTGCCCGGTGCCTACTCGATGTCTCCCTTCACCTCTGAAGAAAGCGTTACCAGCCATTATGTAAAAAATGAAAAACCCGATGTCATTATCAACATTGTGGATGCCGCCAACCTCAGCCGCAGTCTGTTCTTCACTACCCAGCTTTTGGAATTGGGTATTCCTATGGTCATCGCACTGAACAAAAGCGATATCAATCAAAAGAAACAAACAACAATAGACTTAAAAAAGCTTTCCCAAAAGTTAGGATGTCCCGTAATCGAAACAGTTTCTACCTCCGCAAAGGGACTACAGGAGGTGGTCAAGGCGGCTGTGGCACGGGTGGGCACGCAACAGATCCCTCCCTATATGCAGGATGACATCAACCTTTCCCATAAAGCTGCCGTACAAGCTGCCGACAGAAAGCGTTTTGCATATGTCAACAAAATCGTAACCGAGGTTGAAACCCGAAAGGTTCTGACCAAGGACAAAAATTTTCACGATAAGATAGATGCTTGGCTTACCAACAAATGGCTTGGCATTCCGATCTTTGCCCTGGTTATGTTTCTGGTATTCCAAATCTCCCAAGCATGGCTGGGCGCTTGGATCGCCGAGGGACTTGACATCGGCACAAGACACATATGGGGACTGAGCGACTGTATCGGATGGTTCAAAGGCATTGTAGAAGGATGGATGGTCGGCGCGCACGCCGTTTTGCAAGCCATCGTTCTGGAAGGCATCATTGAGGGCGTTGCCGCCGTGATAGGCTTTCTGCCGCTGGTTATGGTCATGTACTTCCTCATTTCGCTTTTGGAAGACTGCGGGTATATGGCGCGTGCCACTGTGGTGCTGGATCCCATCTTCAAAAAAGTGGGGCTGTCGGGCAAATCGGTAATTCCCTTTGTGGTGGGAACCGGTTGTGCCATTCCGGGTGTCATGGCTTGCCGCACCATTCGCAATGAAAAGGAACGTATTGCCACAGCCATGCTTGCCCCCTTTATGCCCTGCGGCGCCAAATTGCCTGTGATTGCCCTGTTCGTGGGTGCATTCTTCCCCGAAAACGGCTGGGTAGGCACTGCCATGTATTTTGTGGGCATTATCGTCATTCTGCTCTCTGCCCTGCTTGTGAATCAGCTCACGGGACATAAATTCAGAAAGTCCTTCTTCATCATCGAGCTTCCCGAATATAAATTCCCCAGCATCTGGCGTGCCACAAAATCTATGTGCTCCCGCGGCTGGTCGTATATCGTCAAGGCAGGCACTGTCATTTTGGTTTGTAACTTCATTGTTTATATGATGCAATCCTTTAGCTGGCACTTCCAATTGGTAGACGATCCCGGCAAGTCCATTTTGGCTTCGGTCGCTACCCCCATTGCCTACATAACCGCGCCTATCATCGGTGCTGTCATTTGGGAATTTGCCGCCGCTGCCATCACAGGCTTTATTGCCAAGGAATGCGTGGTGGGTACCCTTGCCACTCTTTTTGCCTTTGAGCATCTCATCGGTGAAGAACTGGAAATTTTGGGAAGCGCAAACACCATTGCCGACAGCATGGGCATCAGCGCCGCCGCTGCCCTTGCCTTTTTGATGTTCAACCTGTTTACCCCTCCTTGCTTTGCCGCCATTGGCGCCATGAATGCCGAGATCAAAAGCAAAAAGTGGCTGTTTGCCGGCATCGGACTGCAATTCTCGGTGGGATATACCCTTTCCTTCCTTGTCTTTTTCTTCGCAACCCTCTTCACAGGCGGCAGCTTCGGCAGCTTCTGGATGCCCATTCTCGGTTGGGCAATCGTTCTTGCCATCGTTATGATCTATACCGCAGTCATTGTCAAAAACCGTAAGATCCATTCTTGAAAGGGGTTACTATGATCAATTATATCATCATTGCGACAATTGTTCTTGTGGTGGGCTCTGCCGCCGCATATATCATAAAATCCAAGCGCAGCGGCAAAAAATGCATCGGCTGTCCCGATTGCACCGCCTGCTCGCAAAATGCCTGTGCCGGCTGTTTAGGCAGATGCCAAAAAAACAAATCGGAATAAAATGAAAATGTCCTTCATATCACGGTAATGTGCCCCCTGTCAAGTAGACAGGGGGCACATTACGGATATGAGGGACTCCTATTTCTGTTATTTCTTCTGCAAAAGGATCAATTCAGAGAACTGATACAGGTCACGGTTGTTGAAATTCTCGGTGACAGTCAGTTTATAATATTGATATGTTCCGGGATTTTCAATGGTAAAGATATCCGACATGGTGAAAAGCTCTTTGGGCAAATTTCCGCCGCTTATCGATGACAATACCGTCCACTCACCGTCGGGATCGTTCTTGCCGTACAGCGTCCATGCATCGGGATTGCGGTCCGGCCAATCGTTGGCGGTGGAGATCGCGTAAGCATCAATTTGCACAGCCTTTGTCATCTGCCATTCTACCGTCACCGAGCCGTCGGCAGAAGTGGGACGCACGCACCATTTGGTATTCACCTGATTGTCGAAGATCAGCTGTACACGGTTTGTCTTTTTCATGCCTTCGTCGCCCTTAATACTGCCCTCAATGATCTTATCATACAGCAAAGTGTATTTTTCCAGAGGATCGTTTTGGGAGGGAAGCGCAGGGGCTGTACCGTAATAGCATACCTGATTGAGAACGGTGCGGTCAAACTTTTTGGAAACGCCGTCTACTGTGGCAACACTTTCCACAATAATATATTGGCTGTAGGCGTTTTCCTCGGTAATAACCAGTTCACGGAATCCCCAAAAGGACTCCTTGGCAGAATCCTTAAAATACGCAAAATTGCCCGTTTGCGCAATGGGTTTATTGCCCCAAGACGCATCTGTTTCAACAATGCCGCTTTTGTGGGTATGCCCTGCAAATAAACCTTTGATGCGGTCATTTTCCGCTACCAGCTTTTTGAAAGCGGCGCTTTCCTTGGCAGTATCAAAATAGTGAGCGATCAGATACACATCATGTTCGGGATACTGCGCCATCATTTCCTCAATGTACGCAACATCCGTCAGCGTATACTCGCCGTCGTGATGATAATCGGGATCCAGTTTACCGCTGAAATTATCCAGCATCAAAAACAGTCTGCCTCCAACAACCATTGCACCCTGACGATGGTTTCCGGTCAGCGCCAGCCATCTTTCATCGGAATACTGCTCATGGTTGCCAGCCATGATATATACGGGCAGGTCGTCGGGCAGTTGGGTGAGATATTCATTCACGAAAATACCGGCAGTTCCCTCGCCTTTGCCAAGAACAGATCCGCCGTTGATCCAGTAATCCAGTGAAATATCCCCGTTAATTACGATCAGATCGAAGGGATTCTCGGCATGCTCTTTCAAAACTGAGTCTACCCAGTGCTGCATACGGTCACTGTAGTCCACACCGTACCACTCTAAAAGATCGGTACAGTGAACATCGGAGCTGATGAGAACTCTGAGATCGGAAAGCACCGGCTTCTTGTCGGGCGTGGGCTCCTTCACTGCAGTATCCTCCTTATCGTTTAGGGTGGTGTCGCTTGGCGTCTTATCATCCTTCGCCCCCCCATCGGAAGATGCACCGCATCCTGTCAAAAACAATATACATGCCAACAAAAAGCCAATGTATTTTTTGGTTTTTTTCATTTTTATCCGCCTTTCTATTTGTAAACTGCTTTTACTATTATACTTTTATAATAACAGACGAACCTGTTTCTGTCAATGTACACTTTTTACAAATTTAAAAACCGTTTTTTGTACGCATCGACAGGCTTTTACTGTGCATTTCCGATATTTTCAAAAAAGAAGACACATCATCTCAAAACGAAATGATGTGTCCGATCTTATCTGTTTTATTTTACCGCGGGTACGCCGTTTACATATTTCCAAGAATCGCTCCAATGCACCGCGGCAGCGCTATCATTCCAATTTGAATGCCAGCCTGCCGGCTGTACCTTTGCTTCGCAGTAAATATCGCTAAGCGCAGAGCAGTTCATAAATACCTGCTGTGCCATTGTCGTCACGCTTGCGGGAATCATCACGCTTGTCAATGCATGGCAGCCCGAGAAAGCACCCAGCTCGATTTTGGTCACGCTTTTCGGGATCGTTACGCTTTTTAAACCTGTGCAACCGTAAAAAGCGCATTCGCCAATGCTTTTCACGCCCTCGGGAATGATAACGCTTGCAAGACTGCTGCAGCCTAAAAAGGTACCCATGCCGATGGAAGATACGCCTTGGGGGATCACAATACCTATCAGATCATCGCAGCCGCTGAATGCCAATTCGCCAATACTTGTCACTCCCTGCGGAATTACAATACCGTTAAGACTGCCGCATCCCATAAACGCCCCCGCGCCAATGGCTGTTACATCGGCGGGAATTACACTGCTGTTCATGCCTTTTAGCAGCTTATGCGTCTTCTTTTCAATCAAACAGTTTCCCTGCATATAATATGCCGTGTTGTTTTCGGAAACGGTCATATTGATCAATTTCACACAGCCTGAGAACGCCAATTCTCCAATACTTTTCACACCCGCGGGAATCACAATACTCGTAAGATTGCTGCAACCGTTGAATGCGGCAATACCGATATCTGTCACACCGGACGGGATAACCACGTTTTTCAGTGCGGTACAATTATAAAAGGCACTGTTGTCGATCAGCGTCACCCCGGCTGGGATCACAACATCGGTCAGCTCTGTGCAATCGCGGAATGCACCGTAGCCAATGCAGGTTACTTTCTTTTCGTTATATGTTTCCGGAATGACCACTGTTGTATCAAGACAGCTTCCCATCCCTGTTACCGTATACGATGTACCGTCTTCATTTGGTGCAAATTCCAGTCCCTCGCTCAGCGTCAGCACACCTCCCTCGGTCCTTTTGCAGACCGTACAGGTCTTGGGAGAAACAAATGTAGCCGCCTGCCATGTGTGCTTCAAGCAAGTCTCTGCCTTTAACACATAGCGCATGATCCTTGAAACATCGTCCATATTGACCTGTCCGTCCTCGGTCACATCGCAAAGAACAGCGGCATCCTCCGACAGATCCCCTGCCTTCAGTACATAGCGCATGGCAGCTGTAACGTCTTCCATATCGATGGTTCCGTCCAGCGTGGCATCGCCAAAAACCAGGGAACGGTTTTCATTATTTTCCGCCAAAGCCGTTTGCGCCGCCACGCCGATAGGCGGCATCGGCATGATACCCAAGCAAACCGCAACCAAGAGAACCAAGCTCCATTTTTTCATGGCAGTACGCCCTTTCTTCCAATCTTTTTTTCATTTTAACACTTTTACGGTAATTTGTCAACAAGATAAATCAAGAAACCGTTTTCCGCCTTTTTCCAAGCCAAAAGGAGTGCCGTCGGCACTCCTTGATCGGTTTTATTTCAGCGTAGGCACGCCGTCAACGTATTCCCAAGAATCGCCCCAATGCACAATAGCTGAATATTGATTATTCCAATTGGGATGCCAATTATTCCGGTCAACTGAATCTTCCTCTATTTCACAAAAAATATCGGTAAGAGCATTACAGTCATCAAACACAAATCCCCCCATGTATATCACACTATCGGGAATAACAACACATTCCAATGTTGAACATATCGAAAATGCCTCATCACCAATACATGTAACGCTATTGGGAACAACAATACTATCCAATCCACTGCCCCTAAACGCTGCGGTGCCGATATATGTAACACTATCGGGAAGCTCAATACTATTACAAGAGCAATGCGAAAATGCCCTGGCTCCAATACTTGTTACACTTTGGGGAATGGCTATGCTTTCAATTCTAGGACACTTATAGAAAGCCCAATCTCCAATGCTGGTAACACCATCTTCAATCAAAACAGATTCGATCTCATCGTAAAACGGCGTCCTCTCTTCGTGCCACCGCATCCAAGGAGTAGTTGCATCGCCTGTCTCCATGTCATACTCATAATCATACATCTCCCCTGTACCGCTGATAGTCAAAACACCGTTTTCAAACGACCAGGTAAGATTGTCGCCGCACTTTCCGGATGGAATGACCGAAGGATCATCACCGGGCGTTGGATCCTCGCCGGGATCAGGCTCCTCACCGGGGTCAATATCCTCTTGCAAAGTTATATATCCACTGTCTTTTTGCAGCTCTGCTTTCGTCTTGGAATAATATGTCGCTGAGACACATTCCACACTGTCTGCGGCAAGATACAGCTTTTCCAGCCAAGGATCAATCGCATTTATAATATCATGATCTTCGCCATAGAAAGTTTCATATCCGTATTTGGATGCAATCAGCATCATTATAAGAGATAATCTTTGTCTTTCCAAAGAAGCTTCATCAAACACGGGATTTTTTATGTAATCGGTAGAAACACAGTAAGCGTCGTTAACAATGTTTTCCAAGAAATACAACTGTGCCGCATTGCTCCACGTTTCTGTCATGGTAGGCAACCAAAACTCAACAGCAGAAAAAGCGATCTTATACGGCGTAAGCCCGGCTGTACCAATGATTTTGCCCGAAAGGATCTTAGATAAATAGTCACGCAATTCAAAGGTTGCCGCACTTGTAATTTGCAATGCTGTTTCTTTTCCGTAAAGAGCATATACTTCATTTGCCGCCACTGCCGCAGGCTTAGAGCCGCCCTGATATACAGCCCTTAGCATATTGCGATGGTCTTCTACCTGCTTCGTATATCTATCGGCATAACTGATTATTTTATCCACAGCTTTTATCAAATCCACACCTTCATGGAGTTCTGTCTTCGCTGTTTCGGAAAATTCTTTATATGTACTGTGCTTCGCGGAAGAAAACAGATATTCATATGCCTTTATAAGGTCTTTCACACCGCTTGCTTTATCAGACAAATCACCTATTTCACTTTCAAGTATAGTTATTTGTTGATCCAGTGGCGTTTCTGTTTTATCAAATGCGCTGAGATAGGTTTCGTTATCGACAAGGAATTTCTTAAAAAGAGAACTATAATCCTTGATAGCTCCGGAATTTGTCACAACATCCAATCTGTCAAAACGGAAATTTAAAATACTGTCCACAATCAAACCGGACGCACTGATAAATCCGCCGCCCACCATATCACCCGCATCAAATACACACAAATCAGCATTTCCCGCATACAAGGCATAAAAAGCAGACATGGCGTTGGCATAGATATGAACAATACCATCCCCCGTAATTTCCACTTTGGCATCCAGCAAGGGCAGCGCTTCTGTTAGCGGCAAATACAGTTTTTTATCGATGGTATGCGCCTTGCTGAATTTCACCGTAGAAACGGTTTTGGCAACATTTTTGGAAACATAGCAAGAAACCGTTGCGCCCTTTCCCGCTTTATCAATGGTGATGGTTCTCGCGCCGGCAAGATATTCTCTCTTTGCGGTTGAATTACTTGTTTCATTCTTTCGATAAAAAATATACTCGGTTGAATGTTCTGTAAAACTCATTCTGCCAAACTGCGCCAGCATAGTGATCGGAACAAATACGGTGTTGTCTTTATCTGTGAAAACCCGCTGAGTGTAAAAGGTTCCGTATGATTCAACGGTAATAAATCCTTTTTGTAAATCCTCTTCCAACGAAAAGGAAAATAAAGTTAAATTGGCAAAAAGTATCGCTACAACAAGTATATATGAGAACAATCGTTTTTTCATCCTGTTTCTCCTTTGATTATCGATTGCTGATCAAATCATCGTACAAGCGGAATACACCACCGTAATAGGCATCTAAAAATTCGGAGGTAATGATCGGAACATATCCATTATCCGTTTTGACATATTCCAAAACCAATGTTTTTTCAATAATATCTGCCTTTTTGAGTTCTTCATCGATCAGCGCAAGCAGCTCTTCCTTGCTACGATCTTCGTTATTTTGATCGATCTTCTTGGCAATGCCATACAGATCGGGAGATTTAACCGTCACTGTAACGGCAGCGCCTTCCTCATTTTCAGTAAACTCCTCCACCGTAATCTTGTTTCTTTTTTCCAGCTCAACAATAAAGGCAGGTGTGTCCTCCTGCTCCTCTTGCATACTGTTCATAATACCGTTCAAAGATGCAAGCGCTTTTTGAGCTCCCCATTCGTCCGACCCATCGGGCGAAGAGGGCGTTTCCTCCTGCGCAGACGGCTCTTTGGCAGGCACAGACGGCTTTTTTGACATGGTTACCAAAATCAAGCAAACTGCCACGGCAATCAATACTGATATCAAAAGACAGGCAAAAATCACTTTCTTTTTCATTTAATCATCTCCTTTTTCCGCATAGCGGCAGTACATTTGCAATATGAGGACATGGTATCACTTTCCTGTCCCCTTGTCAATCCCAACCCGGGAAAATCCGCTTCCTTTTCTATCTTTTCACCAAAGAAGCAGCCTGCCCTTCGTGCATTATCACGAAAAGCAGGCTACTCTTTACATATAGTATCAATTTTTGTTATTTTAGCGTAGGCACGCCGCACCATTTTCCCAGCGGCTGATCGCTTGACTGCTCACCGACAGCACCCCGCAAGGATACTTTGGGTGATCCCCTTTTCCTCGCGCAGTCTGCGCAGCGTTTGTGCCAACTGAATTTTCATACCTTTTCCTTCTTTTTCGCTCCTGTCTTTATCATATCACCTTTTGCCAAAGGGTGCAAACAACTTCTACGAGATTGCACTCACGCAGTGCGGAATAGAGGGAAAAGCGCCATATACAACAATGCGGCGGCAAAAAATTGCCGCCACATCAAACAATATTTAATTAAAAGAATTTACGATTGCGATAAAGCATAGCGGCACTCACGCCCAAAACCACTACCGACAGAAGTACCGCCGCGATA
>SVRY01000039.1 GCA_015064585.1 Oscillospiraceae bacterium | reverse complement strand
ACAGCTATACAATTACCTTTACCGTCAACGGCGAGGAGTATGAAAAGAAAACCTTTGCCTACGGTGAAACGGTAATTTCTCCCGATTATGATGTGGAAACAGGATATACCTTCTCGGGCTGGCAAATACCCGAGACCATGCCGGCAGAGGATATAACCCTGGATGCGTCTTTGACGGTGAACAGCTATACAATTACCTTTACCGTCAACGGAGAAGAATATGAAAAGATAACCTTTGCCTACGGTGAGACGATAACAGCTCCCGATTATGATGTGGAAACAGGATATACCTTCTCGGGCTGGCAAGTACCCGAGACCATGCCGGCAGAGGATATAACCCTGGATGCATCTTTGACGGTGAACAGCTATACAATTACCTTTACCGTCAACGGCGAGGAGTATGAAAAGAAAACCTTTGCCTACGGTGAAACGGTAATTTCTCCCGATTATGATGTGGAAACAGGATATACCTTCTCGGGCTGGCAAATACCCGAGACCATGCCCGCGGAAGATATAATCCTGGATGCGTCTTTGATTGTCAACAGCTATACAATTACCTTTACCGTCAACGGTGAAGAATATGAAAAGAAAACCTTTGCCTACGGTGAAACGGTAATTGCTCCCGATTATGATACGGAAACAGGATATACCTTCATGGGTTGGGAAGTACCCGAGACCATGCCGGCAGAGGATATAACCCTGGATGCGTCTTTGACAGTGAACAGCTATACAGTTACCTTTACCGTCAACGGAGAAGAATATGAAAAGAAAACCTTTGCCTACGGTGAGACGGTAATTGCTCCCGATTATGATGCGGAAACAGGATATACCTTCATGGGTTGGGAAGTACCCGAGACCATGCCCGCGGAAGATATAATCCTGGATGCGTCTTTGATTGTCAACAGCTATACAATTACCTTTACCGTCAACGGCGAGGAGTATGAAAAGAAAACCTTTGCCTACGGTGAGACGGTAACAGCTCCCGATTATGATGTGGAAACAGGATATACATTCATGGGCTGGCAAATACCCGAGACCATGCCGGCGGAAGATATAACCCTGAATGCGTCTTTGACGGTGAACAGCTATACAATTACCTTTACCGTCAACGGAGAAGAATATGAAAAGAAAACCTTTGCCTACGGTGAGACGGTAACAGCTCCCGATTATGATGTGGAAACAGGATATACCTTCTCGGGCTGGCAAGTACCCGAGACTATGCCGGCGGAAGATATAATCCTGGATGCATCTTTGACGGTGAACAGCTATACAATTACCTTTACCGTCAACGGCGAGGAATATGAAAAGAAAACCTTTGCCTACGGTGAGACGGTAACAGCTCCCGATTATGATGTGGAAACAGGATATACCTTCTCGGGCTGGCAAATACCCGAGACCATGCCGGCGGAAGATATAACCCTGGATGCGTCTTTGACGGTGAACAGCTATACAATTACCTTTACCGTCAACGGAGAAGAATATGAAAAGATAACCTTTGCCTACGGTGAAACGGTAATTTCTCCCGATTATGATGTGGAAACAGGATATACCTTCATGGGTTGGGAAGTACCCGAGACCATGCCGGCGGAAGATATAACCCTGGATGCGTCTTTGACGGTGAACAGCTATACAATTACCTTTACCGTCAACGGAGAAGAATATGAAAAGAAAACCTTTGCCTACGGTGAAACGGTAATTGCTCCCGATTATGATGTGGAAACAGGATATACCTTCATGGGTTGGGAAGTACCCGAGACCATGCCCGCGGAAGATATAACCCTGGACGCGTCTTTGATTGTCAACAGTTTTACAGTATACTGGATGAATGGCGAAACAGTATATGCAACCGCTACAGTAAAATATGGTGAAACTATTCTTTTCCCCGAAGAAATGCCTACCAAAAACCAAGTAGGGTGCCAAGTTTATATTTTCAACACATGGGTTTGTGAGGACGGATATATTACAATGCCCGATCATGATGTGGTATTTAATGCAATCTATACCGAAAGCATCAGCCATATCTTGGATGGCTTTACCTATACCGATAATCATGACGGAACCCATATCAAAGAACATAAGTGTTGTGGTATGATTATTGAGCAGGCGCAGTCACATGATTACAGCAATAATGGTATTTGTAACTGCAATGCATATCAGAGTGCTACATGGAATCAAGCGGACAATGTCTATGAAATCCAAAACGCGGGTCAACTCTACTGGTTTGCCCAGCAGGTCAATGGCGGTAATCATTCTATCAACGGTAAATTGACAGCGGATATTACAATAAACGAAAATGTTTTTTTGGACGGTGAACTGAACACCAATGTCGATTTTGTTGCAGCATTTCGTATTTGGACTCCCATAGGCACAGACAGTCAACGGTACAGCGGTACATTTGACGGCAACAATAAAACTGTCTCCGGATTGTATTTGAATACTTCTGTAAATTATATCGGACTTTTTGGTAGAATCGCGGGTGCAACCATTCAAAATGTGGGGGTTATAAATTCTTACATTAGCGGTTCTTCTTATGTTGGCGGTGTGGTAGGATATAACGCTTTAAGCGGTATTGTTGAGAATTGTTACTTTGCCGGTATCATTCAGGGAAATTGGTATGTTGGCGGTATAGCAGGATATAACTCATTCGGTACCATTGAAAAATGTTATAATGTTGGCAGTATTGATGCCAATTGGTATGTTGGGGGTATAACAGGATATAACTCCGGAACCGTTATAAATTGCTATAATCCCGGCACAACGAACGGTAATAGAAATGTTGGCGGTGTGGTAGGCGTGAATAACAGTATCGTAAAGAATTGCTACCATAACGGAAATATCCGCGGCAGTTTGTATGCGGGCTGTATAGTAGGCTTAAATAACAGCACTGTTGTCAATTGCTTTTTCCTTAGCGGTCAAGATGTAGGCGGTATTGGTTCGGGAGACGGCTTGGCAATTGAAATGAATGCCGATGCATTTGCTTCGGGCAAGGTGGCATATTTGTTACAAGCGGGTGTGGATGCTGTAAATGGTACAATTCCTCAGATTTGGGGTCAAAATATCAATAACGGCAGAGAAGAGCAAGAGTTCCCCATTTTCTCGGATGCCGCAGTATATTTGATTACCGATTGCCTGGGTGCTTCGATTGACGAATACAGTAATTTGGAAGAACCGTTGCGTCATACGGAAGGAACAGGAGCAACCTGTGCTCAAAAGGCAGTTTGTGCCGTTTGCGGCGAAAGTTACGGCGAAACACTCAGCCATACAATGAGTTATGTAAACAACAATGATGGCACACACGATTATGCTTGTGAAGTTTGCGGTACCGTTGTGGATGATAATATAGCGCACAGCTATGACGAAGGCGAATGTGTCTGCGGGGACATTGAAAAGATCCCGCTGAAGGGAGACGTGAATCTGGACGGCAATGTAGATATGGATGACACAACACTGCTGATGCGGTATATTCTCAAAGCGTATGACATTACCGATGAGACATCGATTTCCCTTGGCGAGGTTACAGGCGATGATATCATCAACATGGATGATGTAACAAAACTCATGCGATATGTTTTGAAAGCCATTGATTCGCTTTGATGCAATAAACAGAAAATGGTGAAATGGGATTCGATCATGGATAGTAAAAAACTAACATTTACAGAATCACTGATGCTGGTGGCAGGCGCGGGAATAGGAACGGGAATTTTAACCATCCCATATGCTATTGGCAAAATAGGTATGTTGGGGACGCTTACGGCACTTGCGCTTGCATATGCCGTAAGCGCAATCATGTATTTGATCATTGCAGAACTGACACGAAATTCAAAAAAGTCCGATGATCTGATTGGTATTCTTGACGAGCATTTATTTAACGGCAAAGCAAAAAAGATTCTGAATACTCTTTTCTTGGTTTTGCTTGTACTTTTGTTGCTTGAAAATCTTGTGGTATATATTCTTTGTGCCGGAGATGTGCTGGTTGACCTGCTTGGGATAGATAACATTTTTTCAAAAATACTGTTTTACATACTTGCATCAGTGGTGATTGTGTTTGGCATAAAAGGTATGGGAATTGGAGAAAAGATTTCCGTTGGACTGATTGGGTGCGTAGTTCTGATCTTGACTGTTCTTTCTTGCTTAGAAATCAAAGGGGAACTCAATTTTTCCTTTGGAGATGCAAGTACGGTATTTGCCGTATACGGACTGTTTATGTTTGCCTTTTCTGCAATCTTTTCTATTATACAGGTTTGCAATCACATCGAAAATCCTGCTCTTACAGGAAAAGCTGTCATTGGCGGGCTGACGCTCAATGCTATTATTACGGTCGTTTTTGCGGTTGCCGCTATGCTTGGTTCTGAAAATATCACGGAAATTGCCACGATCGGTCTTGCTGACGGCATCGGTATTTCATTTGTTAAAGTACTGTGTTCTGTTCTCGTGTTGTTTGCCATGTTCACGTCATTCTGGTCCAGCGGATTTGCTTTTGCCGATGTTGTGGGTCATCAGTTTCATATTTCGCAAAAGAAAGCTTGGTTTATTGCTACGGTTCCGGCACTGCTGATTGCTGTTTTTTTGCCGCTCACTGTTCTTGATTATGTTCAGATCGGCGCGGGTGCTTTGTCCATCATTCTTGTGATTGTGGTGCTCCCTGCATATTATAATGCTGTTCATAAAACAGAGAAACATCCTATGCTGGGCAGGTTTGCCAAAAGCAAAGGATTGATCGCTGTGATGGCAGTTGCAATTTGTCTGATGGCAATTTCCTCATTTATTCCGATTACATGACAGAAAGGGACTATTTTTATGAAAATAGCATTGCTTTCGCCCGCTGGGGCTATGCATAGATATAACGGCATGTTTCATAAAGGATTGCACTATGCCCCCATTACGTTAGCACTTCTTGCCGCACTTGTGCCAAAGGAACTAAACGCCGATGTGGTGATTTATGATGAAACAGCCGAAGCCATACCGCTTGATACCGATGCTACGGTGATTGCCATTACGTGTATCACGGGCACATCTTCAAGATGCTATCGGTTTGCAGATTATTTCCGAAGTCTTGGAAAGACAGTACTTCTTGGCGGTGTTCATCCCACGCTGATGCCCGAAGAGGCAGCTGAACATGCGGATGCGATCTTGCTTGGGCTTGGTGAAAAGACTTTTCCGAAGGCACTCATTGATATTCGTAACGGATGCCTGAAGCCAATCTATCGTGGAGAAGGCTGTGCAGATATTGCAAACAGGCCGCTGCCACGAAAGGATCTTTTAAAAAAGAAAAAATACATAACACTTAACACGGTGGAGGCGGTAAGAGGCTGTAATCACACCTGTACCTTCTGTGCCTATCCCGCCGCCTTTGGCAAAAAGGTGATCACGCGTCCCATTGAGGAGGTTATTGCGGAGATCAAATCATTCAAAGGAAAAGAGGTTATTTTTCCCGATGTGAATTTGATCGCAGACGTGAAATACGCAAAAGAACTTTTTACGGCTATGATACCGCTTAAAAAGTGGTGGTTCGGACTGACTACCACTGCCATCGGTCACAATGATGAGCTGCTTGATATATTCAAAAAGAGCGGATGCAAAGGACTTCTCGTTGGATTTGAATCTGTTAATCAAGAGACGCAACAGGGAATACATAAAGGCGTTAACCGTGTAGGCGAATACAAGGAGCTAATGGATAAACTTCACCGCAAGGGCATTATGGTTATGGGATGCTTTGCTTTCGGCGCAGATGAGGATGGTCCCGATGTATTCAAACGTACAGTAGAGCTGTGTATTGAGGCAAAGATCGATCTGCCGAGATTTTCAATCATTACGCCTTTCCCCGGAACCGAGTTTTATCGAGAACTTGAAAGTGAAGGGCGCATTATTGAGCGCAATTTCGCCATGTACGATGTGGAGCATTGTGTTTATCAGCCAAAACAAATGACCAAAGAAGAGCTTGAAGCGGGCATTGCGTGGGCGTGGAAAGAGACGTATTCCCTCAAAAATATCATAAAGCGTCTTGATTTTACCAAAATTAAAACTGTCAAGAGCATTTATATGCTTGTTAATATCGGATATCGAAAATACGCAAAGGGATTTGAGATATTTGGTGCTGATGTGATGTCGGACAATTCAGACATCCCGGAGGTAAAAAAGATTTGAAGATACTGTTCATTACTCCGTATGACAATAATTACCGCTATAAAAGCGCCTTTACAAAATCTTTAAGCTATATGCCGCTTACCATGCCGTATCTTGCGGCGCTAACCCCCGAAAAATACGGTGCGGAATATACGGCAATCGACGAGGGTGTGCAAAAATGTGACTATGAAAAGGTTGATAATTACGATATAGTCGCCATCACGGCAGTAACTTCTTCTGTAAAGCGTGGATACGAGCTTGCAGAATATTTTAAGAAAAAAGGCAGCTATGTTGTGATGGGCGGTCACCATGTGACGCTTTTACCCGATGAGGCGATGTAGTATGCCGATACTGTTATGACGGGACCTGCTGACAGAATATGGCGGGAATTTATAGAGGATTTTGTAAATGCAACCCCTAAAAGGCGTTATGACGGTGAGCACTGCGATATTGGCGCGGCGAATATTATACCGAAACGAGAGCTGATGCAAAAAAGCAAATATATCGGTGTGCCCACCGTTATTGCCAATTTCGGATGCACAAACCGATGCGAATTTTGCGTGATCAATTCTTTTTGGGGAGGTAAATATACCGCTCGAAAAATGGAAGATGTGATAAAAGAGATACAGGAGCTCAAAAGCAAATATATCCTTTTCCTCGATCCTTCGCCAACATCCAACCGATCTTATGCAAAAGAATTCTACAAAGCGCTGATTCCTCTGAATATCAAATGGGCAGGGCTTTGTACCACGGATATTTATGAAGATAATGAGCTGTTTGATCTTATGATCAAAAGCGGATGCATCGGTATCCTCATGGGATTTGAAACCTTCAGCGAAGAAAGCCTCATGGAAAGCCATAAGAAAAACACCGTTCGAAAATATAAAGCAGTGGTGGATAAATTTCACGAAAGAGGAGTTACGATCCTTGGTACTTTTATGCTTGGATTTGACGGCGACACCAAGGAAAGCATTCTGAAAATGCCTGACTATATCGAAGAAATCGGCGTTGATATCCCTCGTTTTGCAATCCTGACCCCCTATCCGAATACACCTACATATGCGAGATTAGCGGCAGAGGGTCGTATAACATCAGAAAATTGGAATGACTATGACAGCATCCATGCAACTTTTTCTCCTAAGAATTTTACGCGGCGGGAGCTTGAAGAAATGCTTGTATCCGTTTCCAATGATTGTTACACGGTAAGACGTATTTGGAGAAGAGCAGTAAAGAACAGATATGGCGGATTTATTAAACTTGGCGTGAATCTTGGATTCAGAATATACAACAAAAAAGTTGAAAAGACCTTGAGGAAGGATTGGAGTAGAAGTAAATGAAAATAACTTTTATACTTCCTGCTATCGGAAAGAAATCGGGACAGAAATATCTCAAAAGCTGGCTGATGGAGCCGCTGACTATTGCGGTCCTCAATTCCATGATTCCCGAAACATATGAGCGAGAGTTTTTTGACGATAGAATTGAGAATATCAATTACGATACCGAAACCGATATCGTTTTTATTACTGTAGAAACGTATACTGCCAAAAGAGCGTATTTTATAGCCTCAGAATTTCAGAAACGGGGCAAAAAGATTATTATGGGCGGCTATCATGTCACCCTTTGTCCTAAAGAAGCAGCAGAGCACGCCGATTCAATTATAATCGGAAACGCCGATAAAATCATCTCTACGGTTCTTGCCGATCTTGAAAATGAAACACTTCAAAAGAGATACGACGGCGGTGTCTGTATTGCCTATAAAATGCCGGATAGAAGTATTTATGCTGACAAGATGAAAAAATATCTGCCGGTTTCTCTGGTTGAAACGGGCAGAGGCTGCTACCATAACTGTGAATTTTGCTCGATAGCGGGGTATTATCATTCCCACTACATACATAGAGAGGTAGAGGATATTGTCGCTGAGATCAAATCCTGCAAGCATAAGATCTTTTTCTTTGTGGATGACAGCATTTTCTCAAACAAGACTTTTGCAAAAGAACTTTTTGTGGAGCTTAAAAAGCTGAAGATCATATGGACTACACAGATCACCCTTGATATCGCAAAAGACGAGGATATGCTTCGATTGATGAAGGAAAGCGGTTGTGAAATGGTTCTGATCGGTTTTGAATCCATTGAGAGTGACAATCTCAAACAAATGAATAAAGGCTGGACCGAACGTCTCGGCGAGCGGGATGCGTTGATTCAAAAAATACATGACGTTGGCATCAGCATTTATGCAAGTTTTGTATTTGGCTTTGATTCGGATAACGAGGATACCTTTAAAGCAACGCTTGCTTTCTGTCAAAAGCATCAGTTTTTTGTGGTAGCGTTTAATCATCTCTTGATCTTTCCCAACACAAAGACCTATGACTCCTTCAAAGCGGATAATCGTTTGATCTCTGAGCGATGGTGGTTGCAAAGCGGATATACGTTTGGTACAATTACGTTTATGCCAAAGCAACTTACGCCCGAATCTTTGCGAATATTTTGTAAACAGTATAAAAAGGAATTTTTTAAATTCAGTTCTATTTTCAAGCGAGGCAGAACAATGTTCTCCCGCACCCACCGTTTTATGATCAATCTTGCCTATTGGTTTATCAATATACTGTTTCATTTTGAAGTGGACAAGCGTTCGGGCATTCCAATCGGTGAAAACCTTGAGGAAAAGAAAAAATGAGTGACGTAAAATATCAGGCTTCTGCCACTGATGGCAAAGAAATATTGCGTATTCTTGAAAGTTCTGCCGCCAAAGGAAGTATTGAGCTTATATACACCCGTCGCCCCGATGCTTACGCTTCTTATATGAAAGAGTCGGGGGAGGCGCGGGTATTTGTTTCAAAGGATGAGGAACGCACCATTGGTACTTGTGCCGAGATTGTGCGTGATGTATATATTGGCGGTGAAATACATAAAGCTGCCTATATCTGCGGATTAAAAAAAGATGCAGTGTATAATGGAAGTATTGGCTTTGGTGCAGAGTTTATTCGTGAGCTTCGGCGTGATGATATTGATTTTTATTATTGCTCGGTGGTATCTGATAACACAGTAACTCAAAAAATGTTTGCCAAAAGCAGGCGTATTGTTGCTATGAAGCCAATTGCAACATATAAGACATACATACTGAATCCAAAAGTAAAATTGAAGTCTCCAAGACATAGTTTTATATTCAGACAAGCGACTATACAGGATATTCCGAGGCTATTGGAATTTCTGAATACCCAAGGAAAAATGAAAGACCTGTTTCCTGTTATACATTCTTTTGATGATTATTATAATCTCAGCTATAAAGATTTTTTTCTGCTAATGGATAGAGACAGGATCATTGCGACAGGAGCGCTGTGGAATCAAACGGATTATAAACAGTACGTAGTGAAGAAATACAGAAAACTGATGAAGATTGCCCGTATAGCCAATCCGCTTTTCTCGCTTCTTGGTTATATCAAGTTGCCTTGCGAAAACGAACCGCTTGCATTTCCAATGCTTTCGTTTTTTCTGAGCCGTGATGACAGCGAGGAATTCTATCGTATTTTTTTATGCAAGATCATGGGTGAGATTGCGAAATCATACGATATGTTCGTGATAGGGCTTGCGCAAAACCATTTTGCGGTACCGACAATTGATAAATTACCGAGTATACATTTTGAAACAAAGTTATATAGGGTATCCTTTCCCTGGAGCAATCAAAATTATAAAGAGGTTGATTCTCGCATGATATATCCCGAATGCGCACTTTTATAAGTATAAGCAGTTATAAAATCCTTTAATAGTATTACGGATCATTGAAAAAACCTCCTATGGCAGGATGCAAGTGCGCCATAGGAGGTTTTCAACAGGGTAGTCTTTGCTGATGCAAAGTGTAAGAATAGAAATTAAATGAATTGATGTTTATAAAAAATTTTAGATATGCTGTAACCTTTTTCATGTTCGTGCGTCTTATAGATGAAGAGGCGAGAAAGAGCCTTCTGAAAATAAAAAATAATTATTTAAAAGGAAAACTTGACAAGGAGGATTGACAATGAAAAAGAGAAGTATTACGATGAGTGTGATTGCAGTATTGATGATTGCAGCATTGCTGTTTGGGTGCGGTAAAAGTAAAAATGAATTGCCGATCTCCCGAAATGAGGCAAAAGAGATCGCTATACAACAACTGGGTGTATCACAGGACGTCACTTCCTATGCGGTGGTAACCACTGCAGGAAGCGCTAAGGATCCCTACTATATTGTAGAAGTTTTGTTGCAGGGGGTCGTGTACAGTTATCGTATCGATCCAACTACAGGTGACATTCGTAAAATGACTATCAATGATCAAAATGTGGATCTGAATGATCTTCCCGTAAATCCAAGTGATCCCGCTTCAAAATATATCGGCTTGGAATCTGCAAAGGCGGTTGCTTTTGAGGATGCGGGTGTGAAAGAAAACGCCGTAAAGAAACTGGATTTTGAAATGGATTTTGCGTACGGAAAGTATCTTTACGATATTGAGTTTACAGTAAACGGCCATGAATACGAATATGAAATTGTGGCTGAAAATGGCGAGATCTTTAAGAAAGATGTGGACCATGTAACTGTGATTGTACCGACTGTAGACGAGGGCGAATTTATCGGTGTTGAAAAGGCTAAGGAGATTGCGCTGACGCATGCCGATGTGCTGCCAAACGATGCAGTATTTGAGATCGTTGAATGGGATATGAAAAAGGGAAGCGCCGTATATAATGTGGAGTTTACAACCAAGAACGGTGAATACGAATATGATATTCATGCGGTAACCGGCGAAATTATTAAGCATGATTCTGAAGGTGAGTTTTTAAGTACAGGCGAATCCACCAATCACATTACCCCTGAACAGGCTAAGAAAATAGCGATTAGCCATGCGGGCGTGAACGAATCAGAGGTAAGATTTGAAGGAATCGAACTGGATTTTGAACGCGGAACGGAAGTGTTTGAGGTTGAATTTTCTGTTGGCAAATTGGAATATGAATATGAGATCAATGCTAAGACAGGTGAAGTGATCCGCGCACAGCAGGATTACGACGATTAAAAGGAGGATGGCGTTATATGAAAGCCGATGTGCTCGAAAGCTTTTTTGCAAAGTATTATAACGACGCTCTTCTGTACTCGCTTTCGCTCACCAAGGATAAGGCAAATGCTGAAGAGATTGTATCGACAGCGTTTTTCAAGGCCTTACACACCGCTGATGACGATATTCGGGATTTTAAACCTTGGCTGCTGACAGTTTGCCGCAATACCTATTTATCCAATTGTCGCAAACAGTCCCGTTATACCGAATTGCATGATTATCTGGCGGATGATGGGGAAGAACTACTGGATAGGATCATAAAGGATGAGGAATATAAGGCTTTGTATCATGCGATAGGACAATTGGCAAAGGAGCAAACCGAAGTGATTACTCTTTTCTATTTCGAAAATTTATCCATACGAGCCATTGGCGAGATTATGGCGAAAAAGGAAACAAGCGTAAAAGTACTTCTTTATCGTGCCCGTGAAAATTTGAGAAAAATATTGGAGGTAAGAGAATGAATTTTGATGTTGTATATGAAAAGTATTTAAACGGTACTGCCACCGAAGAAGAAAAGGCGTATATTGAGGCTGAGATTGCAAAAGCAAAAAAGCTAAATGCCATCATTGATCAATTGGATGCTAAGCGCGTGATTCAGCCTGCCGAGACTAAAGAAGTCAAACAAGCGACAAAAACTATGAAAAAGAAATTCGGTATACGTGCCGCTGCGGTATCTCTTGCGGTTTTGGTTATCCTGGTATTGTTGATTATTGGCTCTATCTTCACCTATATCCATATCAAGGCAGCCAATAAAGCAGAGTATACTAAGAATGAATGCATTGAATTGGCAAAGAAAAGCGTGAATGATCATAGCGATGTTATATCTACCGATCTTGTCGTTATGGGGATTGACCGTGATTTGCGAGTATATGACGGTAAACTTTCTCGTGCGGTTTATATTTATGAAATCGAAGTGCGAAAGGGATTTTTGGAATACGAAGTTGAGGTCAATACTGCCACCGGTGAAACTGTAATTGTAGATGTGGATGATTGACAAAGAAAAGTGCGTATACATATTGTGTATGCGCACTTTTAACGTTTTAAGGTTTTCAGAAATGTTTTTTGATTATTTGTAATGCAATGGCTTTCGATGGCTTTTCGGATTGCCATATTGTGTGGAATTTTTTCAATGCGGTTTTCCAAAAGAAAGGGAAGGATGGCATTATATTGTTTGGAGAGAGCTGTGGCAAAATACCAGCCGATCATCATGTTAATATAGTATTCATCGCTTTGAATTGCCGCAACTTTTTCGGCATAGACCGGGGAAAAATTATCATCCAGATAGTGACGCATCAGCATGCCGATGCCGAAGCGTACGGTATAAGGGTGGGAGCTTGACAGCCAGTGATTGATTTCACAAAGCAGTTTTTCCTTGTGTGAGCCAAAAACCATCGGGGAAAGCAGATCGCAGGTTGCCCAGTTGTCAATGTACGGCAGAAAAGCATTTACAGCAGCAAGTGATGTTTCATAGTCTTTTATCTGCATGATCATTAGCGCATGCAGATTGTTTTCTTCATAATAGGTATGGGGAAGCCGGGATAAAAAGGCATGGTCGATACCGATTTGTTTTGCCAGTGTTCTCAGACGCGGCATGCGTACACCGATGACTTTGTTTTTGGCTACAGTCGGCATGAGTGCACTGTGAAAATCGCGGTATTTTAAATCCTGTAAGTAAAAAAGTTCGTTTTGTATTTCGTTTTTCATATCATTTTTCGAATTCTTCTGAGAATTGATCAGGGTTTACTGTTGTTTCCATCAATGACCCAAGAAGAGTACTTTTTATGGCAACTTCCTTTATAGAGTAGAAAAAGCACCTGCATACGCAAGTGCTTTTTGGTGCCGGAAGCGGGGGTCGAACCCGCACGGTATCGCTACCACTGGATTTTGAGTCCAGCACGTCTGCCAATTCCATCATTCCGGCGATTGGAACGAATGCATTATAGCACATTCGTTCACATTTTGCAAGGGTTTTTTGAAAATTATTTTTTAATATTTATAATGGTATTTTCGCTGTTATAGTAACGGAAGGCACGCAGGGTCTTTTCTGTTCCGTTAAAGAAGAACAGCCCGGTCTTTCCGTCTTCAGTACGGAAAATACTGCAGTAGATATCGAGATCGCTCATGCTTCCCACAACTTCAACGCGCTGTGCCACATCGGTCATGGAATCAATTTCTCTCTTATAGGCGCCTTCATAGGGAGCGGTTTTAATAATACTGGGCATTTTGATATGCAGCAGGAGCTTGTCAGCCTTTTCGCCATAGATTTCAGTAGCAATCAAAGCACCGTCTTCGATGGCATAGGAGTACTGAATATCAACATAGCGATGGGTGAAGAACCAAATCATCCAGGCAAAAACAGGAACAAGCGCAATTACAAAGGGACTAATGTTCATTAAAATTGCGCACAGGGCAATGATGATAACAAAAAAGATAACCAAATACAGCATACGATGAAGTTTATACTTGCCTTCTACCTTCTTTTTAACGGTATAGTCGGCAGTATTATCCTTTTTGAAACTGGTGTCGCCGTCGGTGGATGTTGAATTGGAGAATCTGCCAAGAGCACTGGTAATAAGCTTTTTGTTTGCCATGATATCTACCTCAATTCTAAATTTGTTAATTTATACTTCAATCAGTATATCATATTTTAATACTCAGCGCAAGAGGTTAGTGAATATTTTTCTTTCTTTTTTTGAAAAGAAAACCGATAACTCCGATTGCCAAAAGCACCAATGATACGCCCAATACAATCTTGAGGGCAAGGTATCCGTCGGAAGCAACAAATTCGGTGGGAATTCCATGGTCGGTTGCGTATTCTTTTGCAACTTCGCTATGTTCGATGTTTATAATCAGTTGTTCACAGTGATCAAAAGCACCGATGCCGATTCTTTTTAAAGAAGCAGGAGCATTGAATTCTTTTAAATGCAGACACTGATTAAAGGCAAGATCGTCTACGGTTTCCAGCGAGTCACAAAGTTTGATTTCTGTCAAAGAACCGCAACCTTCAAATGCCTGCAGCCCAATTGTTTTGCAGTTTTTTCCAAGCACCACAGTGTTTAGATATTGGCAGTCTGCAAAAGCGCATTCCTCAATGATGAGAACGCTGTCCGGCAGCACGATCTCACGGATATAATCATTGCGATAAAAAGCATATTTCCCAATGGCAGTTACTGTTTTTCCGTCAATGGTGCCGGGGATAGTAAGTTTTTTGCTGTATGTTTCGCTCACCCCCAGTATAGTTAAGGTTCCGTCTTCATTTATATCATACTCATAATAGGATTCATCTTGCAGTTCACATCCTGCAAAGATCGGCAGACAGATCAAGAGAATGAGGCATAGTAGGAGTTTTTTCACTTGTTTTCAATCCTTTCCTTTTATCTTCTATTATTCTAGCATACCTTTTGGTTTTTGTAAAGCGGTATTTTTTATGTGTTTTTTGAAATACTAGAATAAAAATGAAATTAGGTATGTACAATGGCGGAAATAGAAAAGAGAATTCAAAAAGTGGACGAAAAACTAAATGTCGGAACAAGTTTTGATGTGGTAAAGAAAGAGCTTCTGATTGGAGGAAAGCGCAAAGCTTGTATGTATTACATCAATCCTTTCGGAAATTCGGAGATCATATCGCGGGTATTGGCTTTTTTGTTGGCAGCAGGGCAGCAGGCGGAATGTATCCAAGAAGATCCCGTTGGCTTTTTACAAGCGGGAATTCCGTACGCCGAGTTTACAACTGTTGCGGAAGAAGAAAAAGCATTGTATTTTGTGCTGTCGGGGGCGGCACTTCTGTTGGTAGACGGTATTACAGATTATTGTATCTTGGATGCACGCCGCTATCTGCAACGCAGTGTGGATGAACCCCAAAAAGACAAGGTTTTGCGCGGATCCCATGACGGTTTTGTGGAAGCACTACTTCCCAATATCGGATTGATCAGAAGACGCATTCGGGACAGTAATCTGATATTTGAAAAAATAACGGTAGGAACCAGATCGTGCAGCGATATTGCCGTATGTTATATTAAGGATCTGGCTGAGAAAAATGAGGTGGATTCAATCCGAGAAAGGATTCGATCTTTGCAAGTGGAAGCACTGCCTATGGGACAAGAAAGCCTTGCGGAGGTGCTAATTGACAAGCGCTGGTATAATCCTTTTCCCAAAGTGCGGTATACCGAACGCCCAGATTCCGCAGCTGCAATGTTGCTTGAGGGAAGCGTGATCATTTTGTGTGACAACAACCCTGCCGCTATGATTTTGCCCACTTCTATTTTTGATTTTTTACAGGATACCGACGATTTTTCATTTCCGCCCATGGTAGGAGGGTATTTAAAGATCGTGCGAAGCGGGGTGTATGTACTGTCCTTGATAGCAACGCCTCTTTGGTATTTGCTTTTGAAAAATCCCGATTATTTACCGCAGTTGTTTTATTTCTTTGGGGAAAAAGGCGAATCAACGGTTCCCATTTTATTGCAGTTGTTACTGGTTGAATTTGGTATTGACGGTTTGAAATTGGCATCTTTGAATACACCGGAAGCACTGAACAGTTCTCTTGGCATCATTGGCGGTTTGATACTGGGAGAAATGGCAATCAAAGTGGGGTGGTTATCCAGTCAAGTTATTTTCTATATGGCGTTTGCCGCGATTGCTAATTTTACCCAGCCCAGTTATGAACTTGGCTACGCCTTCAAATTTATGCGTATTTTGACCTTGATTTTGATTGCTCTTTTCAATGGTTGGGGATTGTTATTGGGAGCGATTGTAACCTTTTGGCTCATTGCCACCAATGCAAGCGTAGGGCAGAGAAGCTATTTGTATCCCCTGTATCCCTTTAACCGCGTGGCAATGCGGCGTTTAATATTGCGTTCTCGCCTGAAAAACGGCCAAAAACAACCGGTATCCCGCAGGTTCAATAAAAGTGACCATTGACTTTTTGAATGTAATATGATAAAATAATCAAAATAATAACAAAAGGAGGCGTGTATGAAAGCAGTTAAGTATTTAATTCCGATGATTGTGCTGGTTCTGATTTTGGGGATTCTTTCTTCCTGCGGAAGATTGGATAAAAGTGAGTTAGAAGCACTGCTCACGCAAGAGCATGACCCTGCTCGGTATACCGATGCCTCCTATCAAAACTATTTGCGTTGTTATCGCGAGGCTATGGATGTTTATCAAAGCTCAGGGACCACCTCTTTTCGGATTGAGACTGTAACCGTTAATTTAATGGAAGCGATCAATGATTTGGTGCCGATCGCTGATTTTACCAAACTGCATGCAGAACTTGCGGAAGAGATCAATCCAATGGCGTATACCAATGCCAGTTACCAGGTCTATAAAGCGGTATATGATTCCGCTGTGATCATTGCCAGTGATGAACTTTCCAAGCAAAGTGTAGTGAACAATGCTGTGCGCAATTTGATAACTGCCAAGAAAGCATTGGTACCCAAAACCGATACCTCGGAGCTTGGAGAGTTGTTGCGTACCGAATATCCGGAAAAACATTATACACGCAGTTCGTATGCATCATACCGTGCGGCATATGACGCTGCGCAGGCACTTATGGCGGACGATAGTGCCACAGAGACCGATGTTCGTTTGGCAATCAACGGTTTGCAGCAGTCAATTGACCGTTTGGTTTTACTGGGCGATGATAAAGAACTGATAGAATTGCTTGATCAATTAAAGAAAACCTATTTTACCGATAATGGTGCGGATATCACGGCAGATAAGCGTTACACGCCTGCTACCATGCACACACTGGAATCTGTTTATAATATGGCGAAAGGTGTATGCGATGAAAAGGATGCTTCTCAAGTGCAGATCGATGCCATGATCGCTCAATTGAACGATGCGGTGGAGGCTCTTGTGGATAAGATCACATTATATGATGCTATTTTGCGTATGGATTCCTATCTTCCTTTGCAAAATAAATATACTTCTGCCAGTTTTGATCATTATTTATATACTGTAACTTTGGGAATGATACTAGACAGCGAATACGACCCTTCTGTTTCAGATATTGAAGAGGCTGTGAATCGTATTTTGAATGCGGAAAAAGCATTGATGCGCCGTCCTATTTCTCCTTCGGGAAAAACTGATTTCGATCTTTCTTCCATGTGGATTGTATGCTATGAAAACTCTGTTTTAGTGGGGGATTATTTCACTGACTATGCTGAGTTTTACAATATGGTATTTGATTCATTTTCTATGATAGAGCAGTCCGGCCCTGCTAACTTCCGCCTGCGAGACGGGTATTCGGTTTCGATTCTTCCGGACTATTTGGTATTTACCGATGTGAGCAGAACTACGGATGAAACATATGTTTCGGTAATGGGGATCACTTTTGAAGTGGATGAATATGCTGTTGGAGAGCTTTTGGGGGCTCCCACCGAATATATAAGTAAAAACAACATTGCCACCCTTGTGTATGTAGATGCTAATTCCGGTGTTCGTTGTGAATTTAATTTTAGTGCAGGCACAATGGATAGTATTATTCTATCCAGAATAATTGACGGCAATTAAAAACAAAAAATCGGAATCCAATCAATGATGAGGTGCCGTAACGAAGGTTTTGAAAACAAGTGGTAAAGACAATCGGTACGGTATATTGCAGAAAAATCTAAAAATTATATTTGGAGGAAACTGCAATGAAATCATTATTTGAACAATTAGGTGGCACTTATCGTGAGGAAAACGGTTATTTCATTCCTAATCTAACCTTACCCGATGAAGAACAAGTGGAGATTGGTGTATGGGGACAAAGGCATTTGAGGTATATCAAACAACACCACAAGGTGAGATATGTTAATCTGCTGACAAGTGGAAAGTTGAACGGCTATCTCGCTGATGTTGACAAGCAGGCTGAGGATATGTTTTTTCGGCTCGTAAAACAGATGGCAAAGCGTGGAGGTGTGACCGAACAACTCAAGGCGGATAATCAAATGAAATGGGTTGCTTGGATGAACAACATCCGTAGCAGAGCCACAGAAATCGTAAATCACGATATAATTTACAACTAACCGAAGCTCGGCGGCAGGGAGATTTCTCTCTGTCGCCATTTTTAACGTTTAAAATACATTGTTTAATGTTATGCATTAAAAAGCTATTGACAAACATTAAAAAATATGCTATACTTATGCCAACAGATTATTTAGGAGGTATGAGTAATGAAAAGCATTAACAAACTCGGAAAGGTTATTACGAAAATTTTAGAGGTATTTCACTGGGTGGGTGCAGTGTTAATGACAGCAGCTACTGTTTGTTCAATGGTAGCACCCAATTGGGTAAAATACTTTGTCGGCTTTGATGCGAAGGACTGTTGCGGAGCAGATTTAGAAGTGTACGGCTTTGAGGTTAATGCTCCCGTTACCGATGGTAATGCCGATATGCTAACGTTTATGCTCTTTGGCATCGGTGCAATCATCATCCTTGTAGTGATGGCTATGGTATTCCGCAATCTGCATCTCATCTTTAAAAAGTCCGAAAATGCCACACCATTTCAAAAGGATAATGTTCGTATGATGCGTGAGATCGGTATTTTTTCCATTGCCGTTCCGGTAATCGGTTTCATTATGAGCATAATTATTCGCTTGGTAACCGGTGCTGAAACAGCCGAGCTTAGCATAGATACGGCAGGCATCTTTATGGGTATTATTGTTCTCTGTTTGACACAATTTTTTGTTCGCGGTACTGAACTTGAAAATGATGTAGACGGTTTGCTGTAAGGGAGGTCGCTATGGGTAAAATAGTTCTCCGATTGGATAGAATGATGGTTGAGAGAAAAATGTCCCTAAATGAGTTGGCAGAGCGTGTGGGCATTTCCAATGTCAACCTTTCCAAAATCAAAAATAACAAAGTAACGGCGATTCGCTTTGCTACCCTTGCTGCGATATGTGAGACGCTCGATTGCGAAGCCGGAGATATTTTAGAATTTCAAAAAGAAGATTGATACAAAAGCGTCGTTTCGGCGGCATCTTTTGCAAATGTTAATAGCCGTTGCTTGTAGCAACGGGGGATGTTCCGTATAATTGAGATAACGAAACAAAGAAAGGAAGTTATCCCAAATGTTAAAAGAAAATCTCAAAACAATTAGAAAAGCGAAAGGACTATCCCAAGAGGAACTTGCTATTAAATTAAATGTAGTGCGGCAAACGATTTCAAAGTGGGAACAAGGTTTATCGGTGCCGGACTCCGAGATGCTACTAACAATTTCAGAAATACTTGAAACACCAGTTAGCACATTGCTTGGCGAAACTGTTTCCGAGGCACAGGCTGATGATTTAAAGATAATCGCAGAAAAACTGGAAGTTATCAATCTACAACTTGCTCAAAGAAAAACTTCACGTAGAAAAACCCTCAATTGGATATGCATTTCAATTTGCGTTTTTACTGTCATTACATTCTTTATCCTTTTTCTGTTAGATAGTCCTTATCTTAAATGGGACTACAGCAATGTGGAATGGGCTGTTGTGGGAACAATTTTCCACGGTTTTGAATTTATCTTTGTAAGAGTTGCACCATTTGTTTTTATTGGCTCTCTCGTAGGAGCAATATTAACACGAACAAAATAATAAAAACCGTATTGATTATTTGAAAAGCGTCGCTTCGGCGGCGCTCTTCTCTTAAAAAAGTAAAAAATCTTGTAACGTTATCTGTTTTCAGTCGTCATATATACGAAGGAGGCGAAAAGATGGACTTAGAAAAAATCTATAACGACTACTTCTCGGTAGTTTATAAGTATATCTTGTCCATCTCCAAAGATTCTCTAACGGCCGAAGAGATTACACAGGAAACTTTCTTCAAAGCACTGAAAAAGATTGATGGCTTTCGAGGCGATTGCAGCTTGCGTGTATGGTTGTGTCAAATTGCAAAGAACACTTATTACGATTACCTAAAGCAGCAGTCCAGATTAGAACAACCCATTGAGGACACAGAACATACTGAAAGTGTGGAATGCGATTTCCTTTCGGGTATTCTTTCTAAGGAAGCACATCGAATACTCCACAACCTGAAAGAGCCGTACAAAGAGGTTTTTACACTCAGGGTTTTTGGTGAATTATCTTTTTCAGACATCGGAGAGCTATTCGGAAAATCCGATAGCTGGGCGAGAGTTACGTTTCATCGTGCCAGATTGATGATTAAGGAGGAAATGGATGATGGATAAAATTAGTTGTAGTGTTGTCAAGGATCTTTTGCCGTTGTATATAGATGGCGTCTTGACAGAGGAAAGTTGCAAACTTGTAAAGAGCCATATAGACGGTTGCCCTGCTTGTAAAGTGCAGTATGAAAAAATGAAAGATATAAGCAGCTCCGTCAAAGAGAGGATGGCAAGCAAAGAAAAAGTAGTCATTAAAAAGATTCGCAATAAAATCAAATTAAAGAGATGGTTGGGTATTTGTGTAACTGCACTGTTGGTTATTGCCATTGCGTTAGGAACATTCTATGGAGTTGTTCATAAGCAAGGTTATTTAGCGTATGCAGATACCGGACTATATGTTGAGAATGACAAACTGTGTACAGATAAGTCATATTATTGCTATTATGGTTTTGACTCACCTGAAGAAGGAACGTTATTCATTTATATGACCACCACTTTCTATGAGAGTCACAACGAAAACCAAAAAACAATTATAGTGGATGATTTTTCTTTCGCTTTGGATACAGACAACCCTGATGTAAAACAAGTATATTATATCTCAGAGGAATATGTTAAATCCTTGAAGAGTGGTTCGTATTTTGTTTCTGCGGGTAGTGAAACAGACTACATTGCAAATAACCAGAGCAAGATCGAGGAATTGAAGAAAAACTCAACCCTTGTTTGGAGCTCTGAACAGTAACTAAGTAAGGCATCGCTCCGGCGGTGCCTTTGCTTATGCCCAAACTTAATAGCATTCCCGCTAATCATGACAAATATTCAAAACCGTCACCAAAAACATTGACGAACATTAGTTCGATAGTGTATAATATAATCCCTCTTATGAGGAACTACAACTGAATACGATGTAAGATTGAGATGTGGCAAAGCCACCCAATGCCGGCGGTATGCTAAGAGAAAATACCGTCACCCACCACTCTATGCGTTTTGGTACTGTTAGCGAGTGATCGGGTGCGACAACAGTCCCGTCT
>SVRY01000038.1 GCA_015064585.1 Oscillospiraceae bacterium | reverse complement strand
ATGAGGAAACCGGATGGCAGCTGCTTGCTACGGAAAACAGCGAAGGAGAATTGATCTGCCGCGTTGCTACGCATACTTCATCAAATAAAAATGAGTGGCAAATGATCGATCTGCCTGCCGCAATTACCGAAAGCGTCAGTAGTGTCACACTGTATAACGCCGAAACGGCAAGGTACCTTACCGCCGTAACGGACAGCTCGGTGGCAATGACTGTGGCGGCAAGTACCTGTTCACAGTGGCATATACTGATCATTGAAGGCACAAGCAGCTGCCGAATTATGTCACAGTACTATTCGAATAAATGCTTGGCAGCAGATGCCGACGGAAATCTTTCCATTGCGGCAATTGACAATAGTAACAACGCGCAAAGATGGTATGTTACATGCACAAACGGCGTATACAGCATTGTGAACGAACAGTACAGCAATTACCTGTATACAGCCGAAGATGCAAGCGGAAATATAAGCTGCGGTGCAGGGAAAGCGTCTGCAGAGGAACAAAAAAGTTGGAATTATTCCACATCAATTCCGGATGTCATAGTGACACTTTCCGGAGTAGGGCGTAGCGACGCTTATTTAAATAATGTTAGTGGATTGAACTATGATGGGGAAAAACTGGGGATCAGTACCTATGATGATAGTGATGGCTATGATAGGTTTGGTTTTAGATTGGTATATTTGCCGCAGACAGATGCATACAAGATTTTGCCCATTTCCAGCTGTAATGGGAATTACAGAGTATTGACCAATGATGGGCCAGGTGCTATAGTATCTATATATTCGTATAGTGAGAACTCGGCAAATCAAAAATTTAATTTGGAGTTACAGAGTGATGGAACCTATGTTATTTCTTTAAAATCAGATTCGTCAAGTGTTTTGACCATCTACCAAAATCATGCGATTATGAGTACGCGGAGTTCCTCGTTGACAAATCAAAAATGGGAACTTGAACTGTATCAATATACAAGTCCGCAAAGTGTTGACAGCAGCACTTCGGGAAATTATATTGATGTGGAAACGTATTATAAATCTCTGGGATTCAGAAGTCCGTTCAGAAATATTCAGAAAGATAGTGCCGGTAATATTGTTAATGTATCAGACGGAAGTGTTACGGTGACTTCTGATTTTGGAAAAAGGCTAAAAAGTTTATATGATGAAAAAACTGAGCAAAATGTATTGGTAGATGACTCTCATGAAGGTTTAGATATTAGCGGTTCAGAAGGTACGCCTTTATTTGGAGTGAGTACTGGAAGGGTAGTATATATTGACGATATACCGAATTCGGCATCGGGTAGGTTTATTATTGTTGAAACAGATTACTATGAATATCAGAGTAATGGACAACAAACAGGCAGAAAAATCTACTATATCTACATGCATATGCAAAGTATTTCTGTTGCTTTGAATACAGAAATTACAGATGATAATATTGATACTTTGGAACTGGGGAAAGTGGGGTGTTCTGGATATGGAGAGTATACTTATTCGGCACACTTACATCTCGGCGTGTTTTTGGCAGATGCAGGGTTGAATGATGAGTTTTCGACATATCAGCCGTGGGTTAAAAATGTGGATTGTAATTCGGCAATAAACCCGTTGTTGTTCCTTGTTCCGAATAATTGCAGTATAATTCGTACGCAACCTTAAACAGGAGATTATTATGAAGAAGAATAAACTTATATTGGCAGTAATATTTATTATTACATTGATGGTGAATTTGTGTTTGCCTATAGGAGCAGAAAGTATAGATCATGAGTATTACGCTGAGCTTTTACAAGAGAAAAAAGAGTATATAGAAGCAAGAGAATACCGCCCGACCGGTGCGGATGTTTTCAGTATCTATAGGCCTTTGGATTCTCCGTCATTAAGGGTATTGTTGTATACCGATATAGGTCCAACACTTACAATTGAGCGAGGATATAGTGAAGGCGGTGATGTAGTTTCGGCTGAATATACATGGTTTATGTTTTCGGGCGAGGATGGCGCAGAATATCTTCGCTGTAAAGAAATAGATGAAGCGGCTAAACTTTGGAAAGTTGGTTCGTACGGTGCTATGGAAGCGCGCTCTGCTTTGCGGGAATGCGTGAAATATTTTGATATTTCCAAGGAAGAACTGTTGCAGGCGTACAAAACTATGGAAGAGAATCCTGATGTGATCCGTCCGTTGTTGTCGTGTCTTTCCGACAAAGAATATGAAAGTGTAAAAGGTTCCGACGGAACATTTGGCAGAAAGCCGTCTGATTTCAAGATTGAAGCTCTTTATATAGAGGATGATGCATTGGCTCACAGGCTTCTCTGTGACGTGTATTCCGTATATGTAAAAGAATTCGGTTCTGTGATTACTGCGTATGAGGTATTTCATACTTGGCAGGGAGAAGAACGATATGAAATTGATACTGAGGAATTAATCATATGTGATTTGACCGGAGAAGAATTTGCAGAATTTTTGACATATGCCCAAAATGTGTCCATTCCCTACATGGAGGGAGCGGATCGTGAGGCTGCGTATAAAAAAGTAGCGCAGCTCGAATCCGCCCGCGAAAAACAGCTTGCCGAAAAGGCGGGCAGAGAAGCCGCGTTTGTCGGGGAGCTAGGCAGTATGGTGACAGCGGATCGGCTGTTTGGCACTGCCGAAGAGGCACCGGTTGTAACAGTAGCAGAGCTGGCAGTGTGCGATCTGACAGGTGAGGATATGGGAAATTTCCTAGTGTATCTGCGAGAAAACATTGAAAGCTACGAAAGCACAGCCGATCCCGCAGACGGCAGAACACCTCTTGAAAAGCTGGAATACTTGGAAGCAGAAAGAGAGGCGCAGCTAAAAGCTGCCGAAACGGGCGACGGCATGGAAAAAGCCTTCCTTGTTATCGGCTTTAGCGTAACCGCTCTTGCACTGGTTACTATAGTGCGTAAAAAAAGAAAAATTTGAATGTATCACAGACGCTCGCCGCAAACGCGGCGGGCGTTTTTGTGGGCAGTCTAAAAAAGTTTTTAAAATCTCTTGACAAGAAGCGTTCACGGTGCTACAATGCTAATAGTTAAACCGTTGAGGCGGAGATAAAAACAAGAATGCCTTCACAGAGAGCCTGCGATGCTGAGAGTCGGGTAAGAAACAACTTGTTAAATGGACCGCGGAGGGTGCAGTCAAAGGAACATTTTCCGAGTATTCTGCAACGTTTGTGCATACGTTAATTGCAAGGGGTATGATGGTATCCCCCAAAAAGTGCATCGTTTGATGAAGCAAGGTGGCACCGCGGATTTAAGATTCGTCCTTGGCAGAGTTTTCTGCCGGGGATTTTTTATTTGCAGAGATAAACTGTGCAGGATGCTTTTGACGAAATGATACCGATAACGAAAAGATAAATGATCTAAAGGAGAAATGATATGAAACACAACGGAATTGAATTTGATACTTATTTTAAGAACTATCCCGACAAAAACGGATTTTTTGGAAAATACGGCGGATGCTATATCCCTGAAGAACTTAAGCGTGCGATGGAAGAAATTGCCGAAGCATACCGCACCATTGCGAAGTCGGGGAAGTTTATCGCGGAACTGCGCAGAATTCGCAAGGAATTTCAAGGCAGACCTACTCCTGTTTCTTATCTGGAGCGACTTTCCGCCAAGGTGGGCGGCGCGCAGATCTATGTAAAGAGAGAAGATCTGAACCATACCGGTGCTCATAAGCTCAATCATTGCATGGGAGAAGCACTGCTCGCTAAGTATATGGGCAAGAAGAAGGTTATCGGTGAAACCGGCGCCGGTCAACACGGTGTTGCCCTTGCCACAGCTTCTGCTTATTTTGGCTTGGAATGCGATATTTATATGGGGGCTGTGGACATTCAGAAACAGGCTCCCAACGTTGCCAGAATGAAAATTCTCGGTGCAAACGTTATTGAAGTTACCGAAGGTTTGCAGACCTTGAAGGAAGCGGCAGATGCGGCATTTGCGGCGTACGCAAAAGAATATAAGGATGCTATCTACTGCATCGGATCGGTAATCGGTCCTCATCCATTCCCCATGATGGTGCGTGATTTCCAGAGTATTGTGGGCATGGAAGCAAGAGAACAGTTTGTGGAAATGACCGGTGAACTTCCGGATGCTGTTGTTGCCTGTGTGGGCGGCGGTTCCAATGCCATGGGTATGTTTTCGGGATTTTTGAACTATCCCGTTGATATTTACGGTATTGAACCCCTTGGCAGAGGAACCAAGTTGGGCGATCATGCAGCAAGCCTGCAGTACGGAAGCGAGGGAATTATGCATGGCTTTAACAGCATTATGCTCAAGGATGAGAACGGTGACCCCGCCCCCGTTTATTCGGTGGCAAGCGGATTGGACTATCCTTCTTCCGGTCCCGAACACGCATTTTTGCGCGATCTTGGCAGAGTAAAGTATGACGTGATCGACGATGAAGAAACACTGGAGGCGTTTTATGCGCTGGCTCGTTTGGAGGGAATCATTCCTGCCATTGAAAGCTCTCATGCCGTAGCATATGCCATGAAGTTGGCTAAGGAAATGAAAACCGGTTCTATTCTTGTCAATCTCTCGGGCAGAGGTGATAAGGATATGGATTTCATTATTGAAAAATACGGAATTCGATGAACAAACAGCGGGGCGGTTCGTTTAGAACCGCCCTGCTGTTTGTTTTCGGCAGATTTATAAAAAGTTTGGAAGCAGAGGTAAAATGATTGATTTGTTGATGAAAGCGTGTTATAATAACCATAAATAACAGCGGCGCAAATTGGTGTTTCGGTGCCGGAATCGTTTGGTCACAATGCAATTGCTTGAAATTTGTATGATGAGGTGAAGTAATTATGAAAATATATGATATATCCCAAGAGGTATTTGGGGCTAAGGTGTATCCGGGTGATCCCGCACCCCAAAAGCAGATGATTTGTTCTATGGACAAGGGGGATCTTTACAATCTGACTGCATTTTCCATGTGTGCTCACAACGGAACCCATATTGATGCACCATATCATTTTATCAATGATGGCAGTACCGTAGACCGGATCCCTCTTTCCAAAATGGCGGGATGGGCATATGTGGCAGAACATAGCGGTATATTAACCGCCAATGATGCGGCAGATATTTTAGATAGAGCGTCAAAGATTGCTCCTGCGGCGGCACAACGTATTTTGCTCAAAGGGGATTGTGTTGTTTCGTTGGAAGCGGCGGGGATATTTGCTGAAAAAAAGGTGGATCTGATCGGCAATGAGTCCCAGACTGTAGGACCTGAGGACGCACCCATGGCAGTGCATCAAATACTTTTGGGTACCGAAGTGGTATTACTGGAAGGAATTCGCCTGCGGGAAGTTCAAACGGGTGTTTATTTTCTCTTTGCTGTTCCGCTTTGTCTTGGCGGTTCTGACGGTGCACCATGCCGAGCAGTACTGATTGACTTATCTATGAATGATTTTTGTGAATAATAAAGCCGATTTTGTGAGTTGTACGGTAAAAGAGAGTTGAAAAATAAAGATATTTGTGATATAATGAACAGAAATAAATGTACGCATACGCACATGTTTCCTTAATTATAAAAAGGAGCAGTTTGTCATTATGAAAATTATCATTATCGGTCTGGGCACCACGGGAAGAACAATTTTAAAGAGTCTTTCAAGTGAAGGGCATACTATTACTATCATAGATGAGAATAAGGATAAAATAGAGCATCTCATTGAAAAATACGACGTGTCGGCTGTGGTTGGTAATGGCGCACGTTTAGATATTTTGCAGGAAGCAGATGTTAAGGGTGCGGATTTGGCAATTGTATTGACCAATAGCGATGAGTTGAATGTATTTGCTTGTTTGGTTGCTAAAAAGGCAGGGGTGAAAAATACCATTGCTCGTGTGCGAAATCCGGAATACAGAAAACAGATCATGGATATGAAGGATGAATTGGGGATTTCCATGATCGTAAATCCGGAAAGAGAAACAGCCAATGAAATTTACAACCTGATAAGCTTGCCATCCATTGCCCAGGTGGAGTATTTTGCCAAAGGCAGAGTGTGGCTGGTAGAGATTGTTGCGGAAAAGGGCTGTACGTTAATTGGCGAAACGCTGATTTCCCTTGGCAAAAAATTGACCTCCAAAGTTCTGATCTGTGCGGTGCAAAGAGGAAATTCGGTGGTAATTCCGTCCGGTAACTTCCTGATTGAAGAAGGGGATAGAATTCACTTTACATCGGACGTAAGATCGCTCAGAGACTTTTTGGCAGAGATTAATCTGGTTAAATCCAAACTGAAAAATATAATGATCGTTGGCGGCAGCAGAATTGCATATTATCTTGCCGACGAACTTTCCAAAAAGAAATATACCATTAAATTGATCGAAGAAAACAAAGCCAATGCAGAAAATCTGGCAGATGAACTGCCGCGTGTGACTGTAGTGCATGGAAACGGAACACAACACGACCTGCTGTTGGAAGAAGGCATTGAAGCAATGGATGCTTTTGTGGCACTGACCGACATTGATGAGGAAAACATGGTGGTATCTATGTTTGCCAATAAAATGAGGGTAAAAAAGACAATTACACAGATAAGAAGCGACAACTTGTACGGAATGCTGGGAGAACTGGGAATTAATAATACGGTTTCGCCCAAAAAAATCGTTGCAAACCGTGTTATCAGTTATATTCGTGCACTGTCGAATACCCGCGGCAGTAATGTATTGTCTCTTTCTCGTTTGGTTAACAGTCAGGTGGAAGCGTTGGAGTTTCATGCCAAAAAGCAAGAAAAAATTTATGATAAACCTCTTCGGGAATTAAAAATTAAAGAAAACTGTCTGATTGCCTGTATTATTCGGCAAAATGAAGTAATCATACCGGGCGGTAATTCTTGTATTAAACTGGGAGACAATGTTATTATAGTAACCACGCACAAGAACTTTGATGATTTAACAGACGCTTTTGAGTAAGGTGGTACTGTTTTATGAATTATAAAAAACTCGGTAATATTTTAGGTAAAATTATGGTCATAGAAGGGGTGCTGATGATGGCTCCCCTTGCGGTCAGTTTTATCTATAATGAATCCTTAACACATAAACTTGCATTTATTATTCCGATCCTTTCCCTTGTGATAATTGGTTTTTTATTGCAGATTTCCAAACCCAAAAGCAATACCTTGTATCAAAAGGAAGGATTTGCTTTGACTGCAATGGTATGGATCATTATGACGCTGTTTGGAGCCCTTCCTTTTGTCATTAACCGAGATATTCCCAATTATGTGGATGCTTGTTTTGAGATCATGTCCGGCTTTTCCACAACGGGGGCCAGTGTAATTTCTGACATTGCCGTAATTTCCCGATCCTCTCTTTTCTGGAGAAGTTTTTCTCATTGGATTGGCGGTATGGGAATTCTTGTATTCGTGTTGATTTTTATTCCTGAAAGCAATGAAGGTTCTTCCATGCATCTGTTGCGTGCGGAAAGCCCGGGACCGCAGGTCGGTAAAATCGTTTCTAAAATGAAGGTAACCACCAGAATTCTGTATTTGATTTATCTGGGGTTGACTGTACTGGAAATTTGCATTTTAATGTTGGATACTCCCATTCCCGGATATGAGAATGATCAGCTGTTCTTTAGCTTTTTGACGGCTTTCGGATGCGCGGGAACGGGGGGCTTTGGCTTTTTGCCCGGCAGTATGGAACTGTTTAATCCTTTTTCCCAATATGTGATGGCAATCTTTCTGATTCTGTTCGGTTGTAACTTCTCGCTGTATTATCTGCTTTTAATTGGAAAATTAAAATCATTTTTCAAAAGCAGAGAATTAAAAACGTATTTTTTGATCGTTTTTTTGGCGGTAACTGTAATCTTTATAACATTGATTGGGAAATTTGAATCCTTTTCACAGTCTTATACCACAGAAGAAGCATTCAGACATTCGCTGTTCCAGGTATCTTCTGTGATGACCACCACCGGGTTTACAACTACAGACTACAACGCATGGCCGACGACGGCAATGATGATATTATTTATGCTGATGTTTGTAGGCGGTATGGCGGGATCGACTGCCGGCGGAATAAAAGTTTCCAGAATCATAATGTCTTTTAAGGGTGTTCATACCAACATCAGAAAACTGATCAATCCGAGATATGTTCCCAAAACAAAATTTGAAGGAAAGAATCTGGAAGAAAAAACGATTAATGATGTATTTGCATTTATTACATTGTATTTATTTATTCTCGTTGCGGTGATTTTTCTGTTGTCATTCGATCCAATCAATGGAAGCACCATGACGGTCGTTTCGGATGCGGGAACATACACCGTAAAACATGGTTTTTTCAGTAATTTTTCATCGGCGCTAGCTTGCATTTCCAATGTGGGTCCCGGATTTGAAGCTGTTGGTCCTTATGCGAGCTATGCGGGATTCGGTATGTTTTCAAAGGTGGTTTTGATCTTTACCATGATGCTTGGCAGATTGGAGATCCTGCCTGTTTTAATCCTGTTTAGTCCTAAAACATGGAAAAAGATTTAAGGAAAAAGATTTTTTGTGAGATATCTTTATTTTGAAAAGAATCAATCGATAAGACGGCAGGTGAGAGTACCTGCCGTCTTGTTTTTAAGGATTGAGTCCGTAAGTACCTGAAATGGGATCGCGGAACAGAGGAATTTGGGGAGTTAAGAAAGTGAATTGCACAAATAGAAGAGAAATAATCACCAAAAGGCAGAATGTCGGCACGGACAAGCGATGGGAGGAAGTATTGTTTTTATAAAGCTTTGTTTCAAATATGTACACGGCGGCAGCGGTGATAAAGAAAATGGCAATGTTGAACCAGTCGGGTGATTTGCCCAAAGCGCCGTTATAGGTATAAAAGATCCCGGGAATTAAAACAAGACCGAGTAAGCTTCCTTTGCATTTTATACACCAATAATCTTTGCGGTCTTTGAAGAAAAAGCTTTGTATAACGGCGTATATGAACATAGGGAAGAACAGAAGCTTCATATGTTCCCAAGTAGATTCATTCACACCCGAAAAAGGCGCAATCCAAATGTTACGCCCGCTCCATTCATATAAATAATGCAGTAGTGTTCCGCTCAAAGAAGTGAAACCTAATCCCAAAAATTCCCATATAGGAAAGGATTTTTTCATAAATTATAAATTGCTCCTAAAAGATATAGTTGTATTTGAAAAATATGTTTGTGTGAGATTGATATATAACAGTATATGCAAAGACTAAGAAAAGAATATCCTGCTCTTGAGAGATTTTACAGATAATTTGGGCGGGTTATATCTATCATTTGATAAAATATTTATGTGTTATTGACAAACTAGCAGTGTTCGGTTATAATACGGACATCGTTTGTTTCAGAAAATTGGTACGGCAAAAAATGGACAAAATAAATCATTGCAATTCAATTGAATTCCATAGGAGGTAATGCTTTATGAAAACAGAGAATACCGAATTGTTTGAGCATATACCGGTTTCAAAAGCGGTGATCACATTGGTTATTCCAACCATTATCAGTCAAATTATTACGGTTATTTATAATATGGCGGATACATTCTTCATCGGACAGATGAACGATCCGAATCAGGTTGCTGCCGCCACGCTGATCATGCCGCCTTTTATTATGTTAACAAGTATAGCAAATCTGTTTGGTATTGGCGGGGCCAGTTTGATTTCGCGCAGTTTGGGTGTTGGCAATCGGGATAAAGCCCAAAAGTGTGCCGCTTTCAGCATATGGACTGCTGCCATGGTGGCGCTCATATACGGATTGGCGATCTATTTTCTGCGTCCTGTTGTTTTTCCTTTTCTGGGAGCAGATAAGAATACCTACGGTTATTGTGCAGACTACGTTTTATGGACACTTGGAATCGGCAGTGTTCCCACTGTGCTGAATGCCTGTCTTTCCCATTTGATACGGGCAGAGGGGTATTCCAAAGAAGCCAGTTTTGGTGTGGCTCTTGGCGGTGTTTTGAATATTATTCTTGACCCTATATTTATGTTTTCTCTGAAAATGGGTATTGTCGGTGCGGCAATTGCAACCATGCTGTCTAACGTAATCGCAACCCTTTATTTCATAGTATTGTTATACAAAAACAGGGAACGAACCGTTATTACATTCTCGCTGAAAAACTATACATGGCGCCACGGTATTTCCAAGGAAATTTTGCTTGTGGGATTTCCCAGCAGTATTATGACGCTGATGGCAATTTTCTCTAATACGATACTGAATAAGATGGTCGTTTCTTATTCCAATCAAGCGATTGCGGGAATGGGGATTGCCAAAAAGATCGATATGCTTGCCATAGCAATTGCCAATGGTATGACCCAAGGTGTACTTCCTTTGATTGGCTATAATTTTGCGTCCAAGAATTATATGAGAATGCGTGCCGCCATTAAAACAGCGTTTACATTTGCCCTGATTGTTTCCACTGTGGGGGCAGTACTGTTATTTACCTGTGCGGTTCCTGTTGTTAAATTCTTTATTGACGACGCTGAAACGGTGGCGTATGGACAGCATTTTCTGCAAATCATCTCCATTACCTGTCCTGCCGTTTCGGTTGCGATGATGATAGTATCTGTTTTTCAGGCAACGGGACAGAAAATGAAACCGATGATTCTTTCTTTGCTGCGCAAAGGCGGAATTGACGTGCCGTTTATGTTTATTATGAACGCCATAGCGGGTGCTGACGGAATTCCATGGGCAACACCGATATCGGATGTGCTTTCCATGCTTACTGCTTTGATTTTGTTTATACCGTATTGGAAACGAATCAATGAAATGATACAAAAAGATAGAAGATAGAAGAAACTGCTGACGAGGAATTAAACCTTGTCGGCAGTTTTTAGCTAAAAATACAGAAATCGATAGAAACCGAATCTGTATCATATTGAAAAAAAGCTATTGTGGTGGTATAATAGATTTGTAAAACGACAGGAAGGGTCGATATAAACGATGCTGAATGTAAAATAATATGGAGTCAACTATGAAAAATGAGTGCTTAATTTGCGGTGCACCACTGAAATACTTGGAAAATGACCGGCTGATGGAATGTGCCATTTGTCACAAGAAGGAAAACAGCAAAACTGTTTGCGAAAAGGGACACTACATATGCAACGAGTGCCACACGCGGGGAATGGACAGCATTGTCGGTATATGCCTTGCCGAAACATCGAAGAACCCTATTGAGATTATTCAAAAGATGATGGCTATGCCGTTTTGCCATATGCACGGACCCGAACATCATGTGATGGTCGGCTCGGCGTTACTCACGGCATATAAAAACGCAGGGGGCAATATTGACCTGCCCAAAGCACTTTCGGAAATGCAAGCAAGGGGCAGGAAGGTTCCGGGTGGAGCGTGCGGATTCTGGGGCGCTTGCGGCGCAGGCGTGAGCGCGGGAATGTTTGTATCTATTGTCACGGGATCGACTCCGTTGGCAGGTGAATCGTGGGGGCTTTCCAATCGGATGACCTCTTTTGCACTTGGCGCCATTGGTGAAGTAGGCGGTCCGCGTTGCTGTAAGCGCAATTCTTATCTCGCTATTATCAAGGCGGTAGAATTCGCTAAGGCGCATCTCGGAGTTGAGATGGAACTGACAAAAATCAAGTGTGTACACTCGACACAGAACAATCAGTGTATAGGAGAGAGGTGTCCGTTTAAATGAAAAAGAAGATTGCGTTTATTTGTGTGCATAATTCCTGCCGCAGTCAGATGGCGGAAGCTCTCGGACGGCATCTACGCGGTGATGAGTTCGATTTTTACTCGGCAGGCACAGAAACCAAACCGCAGATCAATCAGGATGCGGTACGGCTGATGAAGGAGCTTTACGGCATCGATATGGAGCCGGCGCAGTACAGCAAGACTGTTGACAAGATACCGAAGCCCGACATTGCCATATCAATGGGCTGTGATGTGGGTTGCCCCTTTATCGGCAAAGCCTTTGATGACGATTGGGGTTTGCCCGATCCAACCGGGAAGAGCGACGCGATTTTTATTGCGGTTATAAGACAGATCGAAGAAAGAATCCGTAATTTATAAATAATATACAGTTGCGGAAATCTTCATTTTTTATAAAAGCTTGATGGTATATTAGTTTAATGGGGCTTGTCCTATTTTTGCCGCAGGGCGGCACAAAAAATTGAATGGCACTTTTGTGCCGGCGCGAAGCGTCGGAAGGGAGATTATTATGCGTAAAAATTTTGGAGTAAAAACATGGTTGTATCCTATGCCTGTGCTGATCATCGGCACCTATGATGAAAACGGCGTACCAAACGCCATGAATGCGGCTTGGGGCGGTATTTACGACACCAATCAGGTCATGGTCTGTCTTGCAGACGAACACAAAACCACAGAGAATATTAAGAAAACGGGTGCTTTCACAATCAGCTTTGCCACGGCAAAGACGGTTGTACCTTGCGACTATGTAGGGATCGTTTCAGCAAACGAGCTGTCCGATAAGTTTGCAAGAGCAGGGTTCCACGCCACAAAGAGCGAATACGTTAACGCTCCCATCATTGAGGAGCTTCCCATGACGGTGGAGTGCAAGCTCATAAAATTCAACGAGGACGGCATTTGTATCGGGCAGATCGTCAATGTTTCTGCCGATGATAGCATTCTTGACATAAACGGCAATATTGACACCCAAAAGCTCGATCCCATCATTTACGACAGCGTGACGCACGCCTATCTAAGCTTCGGTAATAAGGTCGGTCAAGCGTTCTCGGACGGAAAGAAGATTAAGTAATATGTTTAACTTTGAAAATAAGATCGCCGTTGTAACAGGCGGCGCAAGAGGTATTGGCAAGTGTATTTGCGAGCAGTTTGAGGCGGCAGGGGCGATTGTATGTGTGATTGACCTGCTTGACAATGACTATTTTGTCGCAGATCTTGCCGATAAGGAAGCCTTGGAGCAATTTGCCGCAAAGGTGATTTTGGAATATGGACACGTAGATTATCTTATAAATAATGCCGCCCCCAAGATGTGCGGTATAACGGACGGTAGCTTCGAGGACTTTGAATATGCTTTGAAGGTCGGTGTGACGGCTCCGTTCTATCTTTCCAAGCTCTTTGCGCCTCACTTTGCAAAGGGTGCGAGCATTGTCAATATCTCCTCCTCCCGCGACCGTATGAGTCAGCCCGAGACCGAAAGCTATACTGCGGCAAAGGGCGGTATTTCTGCGCTAACGCACGCAATGGCGGTAAGTTTTGCGGGAAAAGTACGTGTAAATTCGATCTCACCCGGATGGATCGACAATAATTATGCTGTTTATGAAGGCGCAGATGCCGCGCAACAACCATCGGGCAGAGTTGGAAATCCTTTCGATATTGCCAATATGGCGCTTTACCTCTGCTCAGATATGGCGGGCTTTATTACGGGCGAGAATATCTGCATCGACGGCGGCATGACAAGACAGATGATCTACCACGGCGACTGCGGGTGGACGTATAATATAAAGAGATCATAACATGAACAAATATTTGCAGAATCTGAATAAAATTGAATTTGTTGTGACCTGCGCCTGTACGGGGCGGTGCAAACACTGTTCCGAGGGAGATCACACGTCCTGCGGCGAGCGGATCGATCCCGGGATGCAGCGGATGCGGTGCGAAAGATCGCGGCGGAATATGGTATCAAAACGGTCATGACCTTTGGCGGTGAGCCGCATGGAAATTATAAAGGACTATGCTCCCGGTAAAACCATAGTTGAGCTTGCTCATAAAATCATGCAGTTATAATATAGACAAATTCCAATTTGACGGTATGAAACAGCAGATAGGATGAATCGAAAATGAAGAAAATAATCGTCATCGGCTGCCCCGGAAGCGGTAAAAGTACGGTTTCGCGGGCGTTACATAACAAGACGGGCATTCCGCTGTATCATCTCGATATGATGAATTGGAATGCAGATAAAACTACGGTAGAAAAGAGCGTGTTCCGTGAACGGTTGTCCGCCGTGCTTGAAAAGGACGAGTGGATCATTGACGGCAATTACGGCTCTACGATGGAGCTGCGAATGGCGGCGTGCGATACGGTGATCTTTCTCGACTATCCGCTTGACGTTTGCCTTGGCGGCATCAAGGAGCGCCGCGGAAAACCGCGCAGTGATATGCCGTGGATCGAAACCGAAGAAGATGCGGAATTCATCGAGTTTATAAAAAGCTATAACGAGCAACAAAAGCCAAAGGTGCTGGGCTTGCTCGAAAAATACGGTGATAAAAATATTATCATTTTGGGGAGCAGAGAACAAGCGGATGCGTTCTTGAATGGAGAAAACCTATGATTTTGCAAACAAAACGCCTTATTCTGCGCCCGTGGTGCGAGGATGATGCGGAGAAATTATATACATACGCAAGCGATCCCGAGGTAGGTCCACCTGCCGGATGGCAGCCGCATACGAGTGTGGATAACAGCCGCGAGATGCTTCGCTACGCCTTCGATGATCTCGGCATGAACCGCATCTGGTGCGGCTATTACGACGGCAATGAGAAAAGCCGCCGCGTGCAGGAAAAGCTTGGATTCGTCTATCACCACACCACCGAAGGACTTGAGATCAAGCAAATGAACGAGATTCGCACGGGGCACGTGATGTTGATGACGAGAGAAGTGTGGGAGAAGGTGAGTGAAAATGATTAAAGAACTGATGCACGATCCGTTATTCCTTGCAGGGAAGTCGGAAATTGCAACGAAAGAAGATCTGCAGGTCGCCAAGGACTTGCTTGATACGCTGATGGCACACAAGGAAAGTTGCGTTGGCATGGCAGCGAATATGATCGGCGTGCACAAGCGCATTATTGCCTTTCTGGACGAAAGCGGAAGAATCCCTACACATACAGTGATGCTCAATCCTGAGATTATCAAGAAGAATGGCGAATACAATACTGAGGAAGGATGTTTGTCGCTTCTTGGCGGCCCACGTAAGTGCAAGCGTTACAAAACTATTAAGGTGCAGTATCAGACCCTCGAAATGCAAATGCGCACCAAAAACTTCATCGGCTGGACGGCGCAGATCATTCAGCATGAAGTGGATCATTGTAATGGAGTGCTGATATGAGCAAGACACGCAAAGCAGCAGATCAAGACGATTTAGCACGAATTACCGAAATAGAGTTTTTTGTTATAGACAGAATTCTATCATATATTTCAAGACGACGGCTTTTACTTTGTAGATATGTTGGTGGAGAAAATGTTTGAAGAAAGCACTGCCGAGTACCTTGTTCGGCTGATCAAAAATTGATGCGCAGAAAACAAAGAAAAGAGTTTGCGAAAACTTTGTGTGAACCTTTGTGAATATGTCGAAATCATATTGACAATAATAACGATATGCGTTACAATTAATTGAACAAAATTGAATTGATACATCGTTTCTTGAAGGTGGGCTATGAACACATACGATTTCAAAGTAAAGAAAATGGACGGAAGCGAGATATCTATGGAGGAATACAAGGGCAAGGTGTTGCTTGTGGTAAACACAGCAACAGGATGTGGCTTTACTCCGCAGTACAAGGAATTACAGGAGTTGTACAAGGTATTTTCAGCACAAGGCTTTGAGATTCTCGACTTTCCCTGCAATCAGTTTGGCGAACAAGCGCAGGGAAGCAATGATGAGATCCATACCTTCTGTACGGGTCGCTTTGGTATCACTTTTCCGCAGTTTGCCAAGATTGATGTGAACGGTGAGAATGCCATTCCTCTTTACAAGTGGTTGACCGAAACGGTGAGATCGTAGAGTGCTTTGAGCCGACCGACATGAAAAATCTTAAGGATGCTATTAAGGAGTGTTTGTAATATGAAAATTGCAGTTCGTTATTATACCCGTTCGGGTAATACAAAAAAGTTGGCGGAAGCAATTGCCAAGGCAGTATCCGTGGATGCAAAGGATGTATCCGTTGCGCTTGACGAGAGGGTGGATATCCTTTTCCTCGGTTGCTCTTACTACGCGTTTGATGTTGATCAGGCAGTAAAGGATTTTATTTTAAATAACAAGGATGCGATCGGCAAGATCGTATGCTTTGGCACGTCGGCTATGATGAAGTCGATGAAAAAGCCTGTGACCAAAGTCGCAAAGACGATAAACGTAGTCGTCTCTGACGAGGATTTTCACTGCAGAGGACAATTCGGAAAAATACACAAGGGCAGACCGAACGAGGACGATCTTATGAAGGCTGCCGAGTTTGCAAAGAGGTATGTATGAGCGAATCGAAATACGACGTACTGAAGCTTGAAAATCAGCTTTGTTTTCCGCTGTATGCCGCCGCGCGTGAGGTGGTGAAAAGATACCGTCCTTACCTCGACGAGCTGGATCTGACCTATACGCAGTACATCACGATGATGGTGATGTGGGAAAAGAAAGAGATCACCGTCAAAGCTTTGGGCGAGGCGCTGTTTCTCGATTCGGGAACTATGACACCCGTGCTCAAAAGCCTTGAATCCAAGGGATACGTAACGCGTAAAAGAAGCATGACGGATGAACGCTCGGTCAGTGTATTTCTGACGGATGCCGGCGAAGCTTTGAAGGAACGCGCTGTGGAGGTTCCTAATAAGGTTGCCGGATGCGTGGGACTCAATAGAGAAGAAGCACTTCAGCTTTACGGATTGCTGTATAAGGTTTTGGGCGCGCAAGAGTAACGTGAGGGGTACATTATGGAAAACATTCAAGAACTTGTGAAAAGCAGACGCAGTGTGCGAACCTATGATGGCAGAGAGATCACTGCAGAGGATAAGGCAAAACTGTGCGCTTTTATGGAGAATACCCCAAATCCGTATGGTATAAACATCGAGTTTAAGCTTATGGATGCAAGAGAACACGGACTGAAATGTCCCGTTGTGATCGGTACAGATCTCTATGTTGGCGGTAAAATAAAGCGTGTGCCGTCGGCATTTGAGGCATTCGGATATTCCTTCGAGATGCTCGTTCTGTATGCGCAGTCGCTTGGCATTGGCACGGTATGGCTCGGCGGCACCATGAATCGCTCTGCCTATGAAGCAGCAATGGAGCTTTCGGAGGATGAAATGATGCCTTGCGCAAGTCCTCTGGGCTACCCTGCAAAAAAGATGTCTCTGCGCGAGAGCATGATGCGCAAAGCGATCAAGGCGGACGAGAGACTGCCATTCGATGAGCTGTTCTTTGACGGTTCGTTTGATATTCCTCTGACCGAGGAAAAGGCGGGGGAGCTTTCCTATCCGCTGGAAATGGTGAGGTGGGCTCCGTCCGCAGTCAACAAGCAGCCGTGGCGCGCCGTTGTGGGGGGCAATGTCGTTCACTTTTATCTGAAACGCAGCAGCGGCTTTGGTAATCATGAGGCACTGGATATGCAAAGGATCGATATGGGCATTGCACTGTGCCATTTCGACCTTGCCGCACAGGAGCTTGGTATGAAGCTGAGCTTTGCAGAAGAGGATCCGGGTCTTTCCCACGATGACGGTACTGTATATATCGCATCTTACCGAATCGATTGATATATTTACGCCGCCTATCAGCGAGATGCTTTTCACGATGGCTGTGCCGCATATGAAAACGCCGAAATACATCTATAAGGACAAGGAGCTTGACGTGCGCCGTCACGAGGTCGAAAGCTATGATGGCGAGAAGATCGAGTGCTTTCTCATGTCGCCAAAGAACAATAACGGGAAAGCACTGTGTCTCATCTATATCCACGACGGCGGTTTCGTGCTTCCTGCGGCTGGATATCATTAAAAAACGCCATGCGGTATGCCAAGGAAGTCGGTTGTAAGGTCATATTCGTAAACTACCGATATGTGCCGGGGCATCTGCATCCCGTGTTCTTTGAGGACTGTTATTCGGCTATGTGCTGGGCATATGATAATGCAGATACGCTAGGCATCGACATCACGCGTCTCGGTATTGGGGATGACAGTGCCGGTTCGACCCTTGCAGTCGGTGTTTGCATGATGGCAACAGGGAACACCCCGTAGAATTCCTGTTTCAGATGCTGCCGTATCCCTATCTTGATGCGCGCGGTAACAGCGAGTCCTGCAAGAAATATACCGATACGCCGATGTGGAATTCTTCACGTTCGGATCGCATCGGACCCATGACTAAGGTTAACAAGGATGATCAGAGCTACATATATTATTCTCCCGTAGAAGCTGAGAGCTTTGAAGGTCTGCCGCTCGCTTATATCGAGACAGCAGAATTTGATCGCCTGCACGATGAGGGTATATAGAAACAGAGAAAGGGTAAGTTGCATTTGCTTGCCCTTTCTCTGTTTTGTGTTAATCGTTAAACTCTAAAACCTTTACAATGTGCTTGATATGCTTTTAAGAATTTTGCTTATAGTTAAATACTATATGTTTTACATTTGTGAGATTGGTGTTATAGTAGGTCGTGATACCTGCGCAGAAGTTTTCCCAATCCTCTTTGCCGGCACCGTAATATACCACATCAATATGGTCGGAAAGATATACAGATCCTCTTCCGAGCTCTTTGAGAGTGGAGGGAATATATACGGCTTTCAGTAACTTGTTATAACCGATGGCATCACGCCCCAAAACGCGCACTCCTTCTTCCAGTATCACCGTTTTGAGGGCAGGCAGTTGCTTGAAGGCATTGGCTCCAATCTCGGTAATGCCGCCTTTCACGGTTACCACCGAAACAGAGCAGGAATATGGATCCCAAGGACGGTTGCCAAGTGCATCAAAATCGGGAATTGCCCCCTCTCCTGAAACGGTAAGGTGACATTGTTTTCTGTCAAGACACCACCGGATCTTTTCGGATGCCAAACTGCCGGAAATATACCTTTGTTCTTCGGTACCGAATTTTGCGGTGTAGAGGGTGTTTTGGGTTACGGCAGGCAGGGGCTCTGCCGGAGGGTATATGTTGTGGTTGTCGCTCCATCCGACAAACACATAGTATTTGTCTTCGTCGGGATGATCTTTGATGGGAATTTCGTCAAAATGAGGAGTTTGCCCAAGAGGCACGTTAAAAAAGGTTATTCCTCGATCGTCCTCAAAGCCAATGACCATCTTTCGGGGGCAGAGCGTGGGGACTGTTGTGAATACGTTGTCTCCCAATTGAATATCATTCCAAAGCTCACCCGTTCCGTCATAAATGATCTGTGTGATCTTGTCGGAGCAAACAAACACTTCGTTTTCAATTTTACGCAGTGTCTCGGGCAAAATCAGGGTTTCAAGCATGGGTGCATGGAAGGCATTTTCCCGAATGACCTTCACACCTTCCTTAATTTCCACACGTTTTAGTAAACTAAGATCTGAAAATGCATTTGAACCGATTTTCGTAATGCCTTTTCCGGTATAAAGTCGCTCAATGTGATCCGAATGGATATTCCAGGGTGGGGAGGTTTTGGTGTAATCGGGGATATCGCCGCTGCCGGTAATACGCAGTGAAGAGAGCTGTCGGTGGAATACCCAAGAGATATTCTCGGTTATGTTGCCGCTTTGCACAATGCCGTTTTTGTCGGTATAAATGATATAGCAAGCATAGGAAAGGATTTCATTTTCCCAAATATTGACCCCGTTCATGATCTGAAATCCGTCATACACAAATTGCAATGCTCCTTGAGAGTTTTTTCCGCGCAGGGAACTGTAGGTGGTGGCATCCGGCTTTACCGTGCGGGGATTGGTTACGCTGGGAACGTGGATCATGGTTGCGGTTGTGCCTTCATAATCGAAAATGTTGAGATTTTCGTTGTACATCTGCATTGCATATTCATAATGGCTGTGGCCGTTAAACCAAATTACGTTTTTATACTTGGTTAAAAGCGCGCGCAGCTTTTTTTCATCGGGAGTGTGGGTGTTGTAATGACCGTTGTAGCTGTAACCGCCGGTGCTGCGAAGATCCCCCTCGCCATCCACGTTTTCACCGTCATCGTCGGCAAGATAGGTGTGGAACAAAAGAAAAACGGTTTTATCGGAATGTTTTTGGAATTGCTCTTCCAACCATATAAGTTGCTCGGGTTCCAGCAGCTTTGGCTGCTTGGATGTATGTCCGTCCCAATACCATTGGGAGAGGAAAACAAATACCTCCGAGGGGTGGCCGGGAACGGAATATGTAAAATCTATGCCGTTTGACGCGATGTCAAGAACGCCATCCAAACTGCGGTCATAAACGCCTTTGTTCATATATGTCCGCCAATAGCCGTTTTCACCGTACATAACGGGGATCTTGGCGTAAAGCTCGTGGTTTCCTCCGCAAGCGATGACGGTAATACCGCCCTTGTCTATGGCGCGGGAGAAGTCCTGATAGGATTTTTCTTCCGAGTAAATACCGTAGTCTCCTGCGGCGCAAACATGCGCGCAGCCTGCACTTTTGTAAAAGGCAAGCGCACGGTCAATGGCAGGCACTGCATAATCGATGGTTTTGTCGTTACTAAAAAAGTAATTATAGTGTATATCGGCAATTACACCGAAGGAATACCGAGGCAAAACAGAAGGAAGCAACTTTTCTTGCGCAATGGCAAGGGTCAAAACAGGCACCTTGTTCTCACCGGTCAGAATAAGACAGTTGGCATCTACGGGAATGGCGGTAAATCCTAGTATCTTTTTTTCTTGTTTTTCGCCCTCTTTTATGAAATGAAAAGTGTGAAGAGCTGAATAGCTGAGCACTTTTTCGTTGCACTGTACCGTAAGGAGTCTGCCGTCCTTGCCCCAGTATACCGAAAGCACCCCGGTAAACTCGCATGAGAGGGAAATAATACCCGCCGCTGATCCGGGAAGATCGTTGCCGAAGGCATAGGAAAATGAAATCTTTCCGTAATCATCTGTATATCGCTGCTCAAAAATGACATTCATTTTTGTGAATTCCTTTCTGAAAAAGTCGGAATATAAGAATACTAAAAGTATAGTATTTTTATAATCTTTTGTCAATAGTTTGCTTATTGAGCTTTGATTTTCCCATGCCGATATAAAAAGGAGGCATCCCCTACGCACAAACCGTCAAAATCGTGTTCGGTGAAAATGCAGGACATGCCTCTGTCCATGTTGTATCACAAGTGAGCGCCCAAGTGAAGGTCAAGTTTTCCTCCCCAAATGTCAAAAGTACGTCAAAAGATGAAGAAACTGATCCCAAAGCAATTTAAAATTAGTAGAAAATGAGTATAAGAGCAAAAAAAGAGAGTTTTTGACCGCTCTGAACAGATAGTGGAAATGATCACAAATAACAGAAAATACGTGAGAATACTGCGTATCAATTATTGGCCATTGAGAACATTTTAGATGAGATTTTAGCATAGTTTCGATCATGTACATCATGGGTGTACCAATGTGTCAGCACATTTGTCGGTAATCCTTTTTGAGAATTGGTTCGATGATGAAAAAACTAAAATTAATTTAGATAAACCTCGATTTGAACTTGATAAATGGCGAATTTTGTGATATAATAGAAACTGTATAATAATAACCTCGACCCATGGTCGTGGAAGGAGTAAAAAATGGCAGTCAGCTATAAG
>SVRY01000037.1 GCA_015064585.1 Oscillospiraceae bacterium | reverse complement strand
CACCTATGTCCTGCGGCTTCTTTTCGCGGTTTGAAACCGCATTTGGCGGAGACGGTGAGATTCGAACTCACGTGCGGTTGCCCGCAAACTGATTTCGAGTCAGCCCCGTTATGACCACTTCGATACGTCTCCGTATTAACTTGGTTTTGAATTTTGCACGGCTTTTGCAAGGCCGAAGTTGAAATGCTGTCATCCAAAATTCAAGAAAAATGAAGCATTTGCGAGATAATCGGAGAAAACGCGAGATTTTGCGTTCTCGTGAGTGATAAGCTCGGCTACCTTTCGAGACAGCCTTGTTAGGATCACTTCGATATCTCTTTGCATGAAATTGACTACCTAATTATGATACCACAGATAGCTGTATTTTGCAAGGGCTTTTTTGAATTTTTTGAAAAAAGTTTGGAGTGCCGAAAGGCACTCCAAACTTTTTATTTGATCTTTCTTGCTTCCAGGTAGAAGCGTTTGTCACACGCGTGTCCCATAGAGAAGGTTTTACGGGGAAGGGAACCGTCTTTTTTGACAGCTTGGAACAGCTCGCCCTTTTCCATGCTTTTATAAATGAATCCGCAGGTGCTGTTATTGGCAATGCAGAGATCATGTACCACATCATCGCCATGGATATAGTCGATTTTAGAAGCCGAGTGGTTGCGTAAATAATCATCAAGAAAGGGCTGCAGTGTGCCGATAGGCAGTTTTGCGCGCGGCTTGACTGATACGATATGGGTTATGTCTTTGGTGACAAATTCGAATTCCTGTGCGTCTTCGCCATCGTATTCACCGCCCATTGCCTCCAGAAAATCGGAAAGCAATTCCTCGGGATCCACATTGAAAAGCACACGATAGATAGGTTCAAATACAATGGCGGGGTCATGGATATTAACGATTTCAACCAAAGCGTGTCTTGCAGGCGCAACGCCGTTTAGTTTGTAGCATTCCTTGGCGGTTGCCAAGGAATGGTTTCCGTCGCCAACTGCAAACAGCATTTTGTCCTCTGCGGTTTCAATCAATAATTCCAATGCTTCATTGATTGCAATTTGCAACTCTTGACTCAAGAAATATCCTTCGATATGCCCTCCGCCCTGCATCAGATCAAAACTGTATGCGGGGGCAAGAGAAGTTTTTTTGTCTTTTAACGGTTCAATGACGCTTTGCTTTGCGTCGTCTATCAGTAAAAGAATGTGGGGGATTTCAAGACAAGCGTCTTTGCGTATAATGATTCTGGGAGGAAGGCGATCTATTACAGTTTCCTCTGTGGCACGAATCAGTGCTTTGCTGTTTTTTTGATAATCGTAGTCTTCCAGATCAATGGTTCCGACAATACCGTGTCGGACAGTTCCGTCACATTGTGTTCGCTCCACATATATCATTGCGTTTTTATGTTCCACCAAAGTTCCGTCACTCAGATACTGACGCATGGTTTGGTTGATATCTCGGATACGGTCGCTCAGTCCTTCTTTTTCTAGATAAATCTCAGGTAGCATTACGCGCAGTGTTGAAGGGTGATCTGCGACGATCTGCTCGACCTGATCCCAGTATTCCGGTTCGGAGGTGTACTGGTCGCAGGCAACGACAGCCCATTTATCAAAATTGCCGCTAGGTAAAAGTATATCGGCGGATTGGATATATTGTTTCATTGTTGTATCTCCTTTGTATGGGATGCTTGTCCGATCGTTTCACCGCAGAATACCCGTGTTTCCAATCCCTGACGGGTATTTTCGAGAAAGCAAGGATCGAGATCGACCGCATTTTTTTTGATTACCAAAATGACGGTTGAACCGCCAAAAGCAAAATAACCTTTTTCATCCCCGCGTTTGTATTCAGTGATGTTGTGATTCACAATGCGCCCTACCATCATAGCGCCTACTTCGATTTGCAGTACTTTGCCGAAATTTTTTGTTTCAAGAACGGTAATTTCTCTGGCATTGCGGCAGAATACACGCCTGTTATCGGTGAAGGCAATGGGGCGAACAGTATGGAATGCACCCGGAATATAGCGAGGGGGGATCGTTACTGTGCCGTCATCTATGTATGCGTAGCGATGGTAATCATCGACGCAGAGACGAAATACAAGGATGTAGGCGGATTGAAATTCTTTTGCAAGTGCTGAATTTTGTATCAGTTCATCAAGAGTATAGGGAGTTCCTTTTACAGTAAAAGTGCCTTGGTCGCTTCCGCTAAACACCGAAAGGCGGCTATCGGCAGGGGAGCATAGATCGGTCGGATCAAAAGAAAAGGGGCGCTTGCCGGGCAGTATCTTTCGCGTGAAAAAGTCGTTAAATGATGTATATTCACGCGTTTCATAGTCATCCATTTGGATACTGTTTTCTTGAATAAAACGGGGAATACGTCTGCGGGAAAGACGGGAATTCATATAGGCGCCTCCAAGATCGGAGACAAATCTGCGCGTTAGAAGAAAACGCAAAGGAGCGCCTATGTGTTTTCGGTACAAAAAACGAAGAAACAGACTATCCAGTTTTTTGTCAAAAGGATTGGTAGGTCGTTGATTCATGTCAATCTCCATACTTGATAATTATATATTCTATCATACCATCAAAACATGAATTTGTCAAATAGAAAGTATCTGAGATAATAAAAAAGATAGTTGCAAAGCAACTATCTCTTTTATTATTGTTAGAAATTACAGCTGAATGAAGTAGGTAGCTTCGATATCTTCCAACAAATCTTCCAAAGCTGAAGCCCAAGAAGAAGCTTTCTTATTGGTTTCAGTGGTGATGTTTCTGTTGGTGCAGTTTTCACGGAAGAACCAGGTTACGTTTTCGATGCTGTTGGACCACAGCATTGCGAAGTCAGTGAACTTGGAGTCTCTGATCATGTCGATGATATCAGCCTGCTTCTGAGAGTCAACGTCAACGTGAGTATATCTACCCTTGAGCATCAAGTCGTAGTATACGGGAGTAACGTACTTGTAGGAGTAGAATGCCATAGCTTCCAGAGTAGCGGTAGCAGCAGCGAGCTTGCCTTCGTTTTTAGTGGTGTAAGGAATACCGTACTGAGAGCAGCTGTCGCCGAAGCATGCGGAATACTTTTCGTTAGCCAGCAACAGAGGAGGAGGCAGAACGACATAAGTATCGGTCATTTCGGTCAGGTCGCTTTCTGCTTTGTTCATGTAGTTGGGGGTCATCAGAATGTTGCCTTCTGCGAACATTTCAACGATGTACTTATCGTTGTCCCAAGCAACCAACAGAGCGTTGGATTCGTTGTACAGTTTTTCCAGTTTGGAAGCAAACAGATTGGTTCTCTGGTTATCGAAAGAAATGCTGGGAGTGCCGTCTTGGCCGGTGGTGGAGTAGTTGATGTGAGCACCTGCTGCCAGTACGTCGGTCATTACAGTGTTCAGAGAAGGCTGATAGCTGATATAACCTACAGTGTCGCCCAGGTCGATCTTTTCGTTGGCATTGTTGTCAACGTAGATCTTCTTGGAAATTTCGGATACCAGTTCGATGGTCCACAGACCCTTATCAACGATCTCGTACAGGTCAGTAATGCCCTGAGCTGCAGGAACGCTCTTGATAACTTCTTCATAACGGTCCCACAGGGTCTTGTTTACGAAGGATACGGTTACGCAACCTACCCAAGACTGAGAAAGGTCACCGGTTACCCAGAATGCACAATCTTTGTATGCCATTTCGTTGTACAGATTTGCATCCCAGTAGGGCTGATCCAAAGAGATGTAGTTGTCCTTTTCGTCCATGGCTTCATAGTTCAGGAAAGAACCTGCGTTTTCGCCAATGGTCAAACCAATATCAAAGTATTGGTAGCCGGCAACAATATCATACTCATGCATGCCCATGAAAAGGGAGCTCTGCAGTCTGTTAGCCAGATCCTGCATGCCGCTGACTGCTTTCAGATTGATCTTAACATTCAGAGATTTTTCAACCTGAGTGTTACGGTCAACAACTGCACTGTTAACAGCAAAGGAAAGGTCTTCGGTATCGAAGGGAGCGATGGAACGAGAGTTCAAAGAATCTTCTTCCATGTTTTCGTCGCCACCGCATACGATGAAGCTGATTTCGGTGCCGTTGAAATTAACCTTGCCCATTCTGTCCCAGAATGCTTGTTCGTCGGGATCTTCATACTGATTGGGGTTTTCCACTTTGCCTCCGGTGTCTTTGTCTTTTTTGCCGCCGCATGCCGCAAAGCAGGTAGCAACCATCAAAAGAGCAAGAACAAGAGACAAGTACTTAATGAATTTGCTCATAGGGGGCCTCCTATAATTATAATTTTGTAATTCTATTATACATGATAATGCTCGATTTGTCAATTGTAAATTATACAATATTTTATAACTCTTTTGGTTGTTTTCAACAAAAAATCATTTGCTCATAAAAACAGTGATTTTTTCTTTGGTAATGTTTTGTTTGGCAAAAAAAACAACCCCTGCAGGGCAGAGGTTGTTTTGAAATGTTTTTTATTATACATCTATGAAGTAAGCAGCTTCGATATCTTCCAGAACATCTGCCAGCTTAGAATCCCAAGCGGACGCTTCGGACTGAATCTTGGTGGTGATGTTCTTGTTGTTAACTTCCTGACGGAAGAACCAAGTGATGTTACCAATCAGGTTCGAATACAGTGCTGCAAAGTCATGAGTAACAGACTCACGGATGGTATCGATCATCTTGCCCTGAGCGTCCATGTCTTCTTCGTAACGAGTGTAACGGGTCTTCAGAGCGTTGTCATAGTATGCGGGAGTAACGATCTCATAGGACAGCTGACCCATACGTTCCAAAGTAGCGGTAGCAGCAGCGAGCTTGCCTTCGTCCTTAGTGGTCTTGGGAATGCCGTACAGAGTGATGTTATCGTGGTTGGTGGTGGAGTACTTGTCGGTGGGGAACAGCTTCGGTACGGGCAGTACCAGGAAGTTGGTCATTTCTGCCAGATACTGTTCAGAAGTGTGCAACTGGTTAACGGTCAACAGAGCGTTACCATCAGCAAATGCTTCCATGATATACTTGTTGTCGTCCCAAGCCATTTGGCAAGCATTGGATTCGTTGTACAGCTGATAGAGCTTGGATGCAAACAAACCGGTTCTGCTGTTATCGAATGCCATGCTCAAGTTGTCGTCGGTTTTGGTGGAGTAGATGATGCCTGCGCCTGCTGCCAGAGCGTCTGCCATGATGTTGGACAGGCCGGGAACATAACCCAGGTAACCAACTTTATCGCTCAGGTCAACTTTTTCGTTTGCGTTGGAGTCAACGTAAACTTCCTTGGAGATTTCCATCCACAGGTCGATGGTCCACAGACCCTGGTTAACCAGTTCAAAAGGATCGGAAATGCCGTTAGCTGCGGGAATAGCAGCGATGCGATCCTTGTAGGTGCTCCACATATCGCCGTTTACGTAGGATACGAATACGGATGCGATCCAAGGCTGAGAAAGGTCGCCGGTGATCCAGAAAGAGCATCCGCCATAGGAGAGAAGGTCATACAGATCCTTATCCCACCAGGGTTGATCAACGTTCAGGTAAATGTCGTCAGCAAGTTCTTCACTTGCGTAGTTGACAAACAAACCGCCGTTTTCACCGATGGTAAGACCCATGTCGAAGTACTGGTAAGCACCGACTACATCGTATTCATGAAGACCGGTGGTCAAGCTGGGCAGAATGGTGGTGCCGGTCTGACTCTGCTCGCAGGTATCCATTTCGATCTTTACGTTGAGGTCTTTTTCAACAGTCTTGTTACGGTCGTTAACAGCTGCGTTAACGTTAAAGGAGAGGTCTCCTTCGGGGTCAACCCAGATGGAACGGCTGGGCAATTCTTTGGTGGCTTCATCACCGTCGCAAACCAGGAATTTAATGGTTGCGCCGCCGTAATTCATGCCTGCCCACCAATCTTCAGTTTCGTCGCCGTCTACGGGAGGCTTGGTGGTAGGATCTTTTTTACCGCAAGCCGCGAAAACACCGAGACACATGATGAGTGTGAGCATCAAAGAGATAATTCTGAGTGCGTTTTTCATTTTGGTTATACCTCCATAGATTTTGGTATAAGAAGTATATCAGTTTTTTAACGATTTGTCAATATGTGAAGTGTCGAAAAAGTGGCGGATTTTACTTTGAACTTAAGAATTTACAATGTGTACATAATTTCAGGGGATTAAATAATGGAAAACGGTCGGAAAATGCCGCCCTCCAAGCGGTACAATTCTGTGACACCAAGGGTTGGTAGCAGCTTTGTTACGTTATCAAATTCAGCATTCAGACCTATAATACGATGCGCATCCGATGTTAAGGTCAGTTTTGCGTTGCGATTTGCCAAATGTTTGATCAAAAAAGGAGCCGGATAAGGATAGGGCCTTCCGGCGCGGGGAATGCCCCCTGTGTTGATCTCGATGATTAAATCGGGACGCAGATCCAAGATGCCGTCCAGTGCAGAGAGGGCAAGTCTTTGATAACGGGGATCGTATTCGTCGATATATTCGCCGTTCTTGTTATATTTTAGAGGAAGATCAAAATGACCGAGAACCGTGAAGGGTTGTCTCTTTACAAAATTGTACAGTGACTCAAAATAATGTTGCATGAGAGCATAGAAATCGCCGTCAAAAAGACGGTCGCGGCACTGCATCAGCTGTGCTGGGGAAGCATCCACGGGAAAGGACTCCCCGTTTTTGTGCAGTGCGTGCAGAGAGCCGATGGTGTATTCGAATGGCGAAAGATCCATTTCGGTGTCAGCATCCAGCTCAATTCCGAGCACAATCTCCATTTTACCCCGATATTCTTCTTTTAATGCGCGGATGGCTTGCATATAGGCAGGAAGATCCTTTGCGCTCAGTGCCCAGTCGTTTGAATAGGGAAGCGGTGAATGGGCTGAGAAGCCAAGGCTGATGAAACCAAGCTGATATGCCGCGCGTGCCATTTCCGAAGGCGCGTTTTTCCCATCGCAAAAGGTGGTGTGTGTATGACAGTTGGAGAGAAATTGGATACTCATTTAAAATTCTCCTTCAATATTATTATAATGTATAGCATTTATTGATTAAGATGGGTGTTACCGGCAGGTTGCCGCCAAAAGTATATCCCATGCAGGCAAGCCTTTGTCCCGGCGCAGATACATGCGGTAGTCGGGGCAGAGATTGTGCAGATACAGCGGCAGGTCAAACAGGTCCTTGCTGCGGTGGTAAAGCGAGAGTAAAAGATCGGGGCGGTGTTCTTTGATCGTTTGGGTGCATCCTGCCAGTGTGCGGTGCTCTGCACCTTCCACATCTATTTTGATAAAGTCGATATGTGTGCCGATGGATGCTTCGTCCACTGTGGAGCAGGGAATGGGGGCGAGCTTTCCCGGGGCGTCAATACCTGCGTTGCGGTTGCCGGATACGGCAAAATCTACCGTCCCCGTATAGTCCAGCGATGCCAGATGCATCGGCTTTACATAAGGGTTGTTTTGGGCAAATCTTAAAAGTTTTGAAAATGTTTTGGGATCCGGTTCCCATGCTGTGACCGAGATCAAATGCGGAAAGAGTTCTGCCATCATTGCGGCGGTGTCTCCTGTATAAGCACCCAGGTCTAAACAGTATTGATATTCTGTAGGATGCAAACATTCCGAAATGGTTTGTTCTATAGATTGCGTATCCCGCAGGTAATCGGGATTGCCGGATAATTTAAACCGAATGATATCGTCAAATAGCTGTCGGGAGCGTTCGTCTGCCAAGAGAGCTCTTGCGCTGCTGAATTGCTGTTGGTGTGTTTGATAAAAATCCTCATCAAACAATTGGTTGCCAAATACAGGCACATCGGGTACAAGCAGGGTGTGGGTTTGGCGGATTTTATCAATTGCCAAAAGAACTTCCGAACGTGCAGAGCCGAATGCTAAAAGAACAATGGCATCGGGATAAGAAGACAGCGCTTCTGAAGCTGCCATTACGGTTTTTCCGTGAAAGACGTGTCCGCGCACAAAACCGTCCGAGGCAAAGAAACCCGCAGGGGTGATGCCGCGTTTTTTTAGTTCATTTATGATCTTGTCCGCACCGTTTCCCATGCCGTACAGTAAGATGGGGCGGCTTGTTTCTGACAGCATTTGCCATAGATCCATAGTTGTATCTTCCTTATTGTCTATAATTGATAATATGTTTCTTTCAGTATACTCAAATTTTTCGTTTTTGCAAGAGATTTTTTAGGGTTTTAAAAAGAATGTTACAGCTATTGACAAATCGATCAGAATGGGTTAAAATAATAGTGTATATCCTGTGAAGGAATGAATAAGATACAAGACAGGAGATTGAAAATGGCAAAAAGTATGACGGCATACGGCCGTGCCACCGATATTATAAACGGTAAAGAAATATTGGTGGAGATCAAATCGGTAAACAGCCGATATTTAGACTGTACAGTAAAGATATCCCGGCTTTACAGTTATCTGGAAGAGAGAGCAAAGGCGTATCTCGCTGCAAAGGGAATCACACGCGGCAAGATCGATCTGTATATCGGCGTAAATCTTTTGACAAACAAAGGCACAGAGATCTGCTTGGATGAAGCGTTTGCCGAAAGTTACATTGCGGCGCTTCGTAAACTGAGAGATCGTTTCGATCTGGCAGATGACATTTCGGTTATGAGCGTGGCGCGCAATAGCGAGATCTTTGCGCAAAAGCATCCCGCGGAGGACGAAGAAGAGGCATGGGGGGATATTCTTCCTGTGCTTGATGAGGCGCTGAACGGCTTTCTTTCCATGCGAGAACGGGAAGGCGAAAATCTCAAAAGAGATCTGCTTGCCAAAAAAGAAGAGCTGGTTTCCATGGTAGAGAAGGTTGCGCTGCGTGCTGAACAGTACACTGCCGCTTACCGTACCAAATTGGAAACAAGACTGCGAAATGTTTTATCTGAATTGAATGTAAGCGCCGATGAAGGCAGAATTTTGACCGAATGCGCTATATTTGCCGACCGAACGGCGGTGGATGAAGAACTTGTCAGACTGCGTTCTCATTTTACCGCATATGACGAGATTTTTGCATCTGCCGAGCCCATCGGACGAAAGTTGGATTTTCTGTTGCAGGAAATGAACCGAGAAACAAACACCATTGGTTCCAAATGCAATGATAAGGAAACTTCGGCTATGGTGGTAGAAATGAAGTGTTTGCTGGAGAAGATCAGAGAACAGATTCAGAATATTGAGTGAGGCTGTATGAGATTTATCAATTGCGGATTTGGCAATTTGGTTGCGGCGGAGCGGATTGTTTCTGCTGCCACTCCCGATGCCGCACCGATCAAGCGTCTGATACAAGATGCAAAGGAAAGCTGCAGAGCTGTAGATCTTTGTTGCGGTAAGCGATGCCGTACGGTTTTGATTTTGGATAGCGGACATGTAGTTTTGTGTGCGCTGACGATAGAAACCATTGGAGGCAGATTGGCGGGAGAAGACAGTGCGGAGAAGGAGGAAAATGATGAATGAAGTAAAAAAAGGAATCCTATTGATTTTGTCCGGCCCGGCGGGCAGCGGAAAAGGAACTGTGGTTAAAGAAATGATGAAAATAGCCCCCGAAGGGTATTTTGCTTATTCTGTTTCTGCCACCACCAGAGCACCGCGAGTCGGTGAGACAAACGGCAAAGAATACTTTTTTATTACAAAGGATACTTTCGAAGAAAAGATCGCATCCGACGAAATGTTGGAATATGCGCAGTACTGCGGCAATTATTACGGAACGCCAAAGGCGGCGGTGAAGGAAAAATTGGAGCAGGGAATCAATGTGATCCTCGAGATCGAGGTGCAGGGTGCTATGGCGGTGAAAGAAAAATTGCCGGAAGCGCTGGCGATCATGATTACGCCTCCCGATTTTCCCACGCTGGAAGCCAGACTGCGCGGAAGAGGCACCAATACAGAAGAAGATATTTGCAATCGTTTGGCAAGATCCCGGGAAGAGCTGATGCTTCTATCAAATTACGACTACGTGGTTGTTAATCGGGATAACGGCGTGACCGAAGCGGCTGAGCAAATTCTGACAATTCTGCAGGCACAGCAGTGCGCTACCAAGCGAAACCTTGATTTTTATGATAGATTTTTCGGTCAATAAAACATACAGATAAACAAAAGGAGAATATACTATGCTTTACCCTACTATTGAACAGTTTGCCGGTGCAGGCAGCGACCGCTATGCTATGACTGTGGCAACCGCCAAATGCGCCAGAATCGTTACTGACGAATACTGCCGTCAAAGAGAGACCGCCGAAAGAATGGTGGCGCAGAAAGAAACCGATAAAAGCGTGTTTGCTTTGATCGACAAGGATATCAGAGACAATAAGGCAGTAAAGACCGCCATCAATCGACTGATGGAGGGCGAATATGTGGTGATGGAAGCGGTCGATGACGGCGAGCTCAAGCCCATTTTGAATAGAGTGGTTGACGAAAAAACAACCCACGAGGCAGACACCAAAGAAGGCGACTGAGACAAAAAGAGATAGAGATCGGGGACAGTCATTACGGCGTCCCCGTTTTATCAAATATGGAAGGAGGAGAGCCATGACAGGGGTAAGCGTATATTTGTATATGGATTCTTTGCCATATCAATTGGACAATGCGTTTGATTATTTGTTGCCCGATGAGCTGGGGGACAATGTGCAAAGAGGCAGTTTTGTATATGTACCCTTTGGCCCCTCTAACAAGATCATTCCGGCGTTGGTTGCTGAAATAAAGCAAGATGCGGGCAAAGATCTGAAATCGGTTTTGGATGTATATGATGGGTACACGATGAGCGAAGAACTGGTGGGGCTTGTTTTTTATATGCGAGAGCAGTTCTTTTGTACGACCACTGATGCGCTCAGATGTATTTTACCGCCCGGCATTCCCGAAGGGTTGCTGGAAATCTATATGCCGGGTGAGTTTTTCTTAAAAAAAACCTATCCTGAAAAAAGCAAGGCACAGACGGTGCTGGGCTATCTTTCGGAACAGTTTCTGAGAGAGCAAAAAGTCAGTTATGCCAAACTGCGCACTGAATATGGATCGGATATCCGTAAGTTGCTGCGACAGATGGAAAATGACGGTGTTTTGATCCGACGCTACGAAGTGGAAAAGGCAGTAAAACCTAAGACGGTGACCTATTACAGCGCCGTTGCGGATTTCAATGCGGAATGCTTGCGCAGTGAGAAACAACGCAACGTTTATGAGATGATCCGTCGCGAAGGCAGCGTGAGCGTGAGTACACTGCGGCAACAGTTTGGCAATCCTGCCGCACAGCTGAAACGTCTTTGTGAATTGGGAGCGCTGAATACGCAGTCTATTCCTGTTTGCCGAATGCCGAAAGCAAAACGGCGAACATGGCAGCAGCAAGATCTTACCGAAGAGCAGAGCAAGGCAAGGGATGCGATCCTTTCGCTTTATGAAACAGGACAGGCAAAAGCAGCACTGCTTTACGGTGTGACCGGAAGCGGCAAGACCTGTGTTATGAAAGCTGTGGCGGATCAAGTTGTTCGCTCAGGAAAATCGGTGATCATATTGGTTCCCGAGATCTCGCTAACCCCGCAAACGGTGGGAATGTTTTCCACTTACTATGGTGATGAGGTGGCGGTACTGCATTCGGGGCTGTCGGCAGGGGAGCGGCAAGATGCTTGGCAAAGGATCCGAGAAGGCAGTGCGCGCATTTGCATCGGTACTCGTTCTGCTGTATTTGCTCCTTTTTCGGATCTTGGCATGATCATTATAGACGAGGAACAGGAACATACCTACAAATCTGAAATGTCTCCCCGCTATCACGCGCGGGATATTGCCAGGTATCGTTGCGCGGCACACAAAGCTGTGATGCTGTTGGCATCGGCAACTCCTTCTGTGGAGAGCTATTATAAGGCCCAAAACGGGAATTATACGCTGGTGGAACTGACACAGCGCTATAACAGCGGTCCGCTTCCCAAAGCGATCCTTTGCGATATGCGGGGGAGTGAAAGTGTTTCACCCATTGGGGAACTGTTACAGGATGAGCTTCAACGGAATTTGGACAGCGCAGAACAGAGTATACTGTTTGTGGGAAGGCGCGGATATCATAATTTTGCGCTGTGTACTTCCTGCGGTGCCAGTGTCTTGTGCTCAAAATGCAGTGTTTCCATGACCTGCCATACCAGAAAATTCCCCAAAGGAGTGCAGTTAAATCCCGAGACATTGTCTCAATACGGATATATGATGTGCCATTATTGCGGAAAAAAAGAACCGATTCCTTTGAAATGTCCTGCTTGCGGCTCTTCTCCGATGCAATTTTCGGGCTATGGGACCCAAAAGGTGGAGAAGGAATTGGCAGAAATCTTTCCGAATGCGGCGCTTTTGCGCATGGACGCAGACACGACGGGCGAGAAAGAAGCATTTGACAAAATGCTTTCGGAGTTCAGAGATAAAAAATATGATATTATGCTGGGTACACAGATGGTGACCAAAGGACATAATTTCCCGGCTGTGACTCTTGTGGGTGTGGTGATGGCAGACAACGGTCTGTATATGGATGATTACCGTGCCGCAGAGCGTACTTTTTCGCTGGTAACACAGGTTGTGGGCAGAGCGGGACGCGCAAAAATGCCGGGCAGGGCTGTGATCCAGACATATAATCCCGAAAACCGCACATTGGCGTTGGCGGCTACGCAAAATTACCGTGAATTTTATCAAAATGAAATTGCATTGAGAAGGGCATTGTTGTTTCCGCCGTTTTGCGATATCGCTCTTATATCTTTGTCGAGTGAGGATGAACAGCATTTGAAAGCGGCTGTGGATCTTTACTATCAAAACATACAAAAGTTAAGAAAAGAGGAATATGGGGATCTTGCCATGGTGGTATTCGGCCCCTTTGAAGCCCCTATTTATAAATTGAATGAACGTTACCGCATGCGTTTTGTGATGAAAGTAAAAAATAACCGCCGTATGCGGGAATTCTTGCGAAAAACGATCGCGGCGCTGGATGCGCGGGTCACAAAAACAGTACAGATCTCGGTGGATATCAATCCGGGAAGTTTGTGAAAGGAGAAATTATGGCAAGACTCACAATTATAAAAGAAGGGGATGACACTTTACGTAAAGTGTGCCGTCCCGTAACCGAAATAACTCCCAGAATTTTACGGCTGCTGGATGACATGGTGGAAACCATGCATCATGCGCAGGGTGTTGGATTGGCCGCTCCGCAGGTTGGTATCTTACGACGCATTGCTGTGGTGGAAACAGAACCCGGAACAGTATATGAACTGATCAATCCCGAGATCATTGCCAGCGAAGGTGAGCAGATCGGAACCGAAGGGTGCCTTTCCAGTCCCGGCGAATACGGTGTTGTTACGCGCCCCATGACGGTGACGGTCAGAGCCATGAACCGAAAAGGAGAAATTATTTGTTATACGGGAAGCGAATTGCTCGCCCGCGCATTTTGTCATGAACTGGATCATTTGGATGGCATTTTGTACAAGGATAAAGCCAGCAGAATGCTGGATCCCAAGGAATTGGATTGATAGGGAGAAGAAAAATGAGAATACTGTTTATGGGAACTCCCGACTTTGCCACTGTTTCATTGGCAGGGTTGTTGGAACAGCCGGATTTTACGGTGGTGGGAGTACTGACTCAGCCCGATAAACCGAAAGGGCGTCATATGACGCTGACCCCTCCGCCTGTGAAAGTGATGGCGATGGAAAGGGGAATTCCCGTGTGGCAGCCCGAGACTTTAAAGAATGGTGCCATTGCCGATCTGCTTGCCGAGCTTGCTCCCGATGCTATTGCAGTGGTGGCGTACGGTAAGCTTTTGCCGGAATATGTTTTGCATTATCCAAAATACGGATGTATCAATGTGCACGGCTCGCTCCTGCCCGCCTACCGCGGTGCGGCACCGATGCAGAGATCGATCATGGCTGGCGAAAAAACAGTTGGGGTTACCACCATGAAAATGGCAAAGGGAATGGATACGGGCGATATGTACTTGAAAGCGGAAACCCCTTTGACCACCGACGATAATTTTGAAACCGTACATGACCGTTTGGCTGAAATGGGAGCGGTGCTTTTGGTGCAAACCTTGCGGGGAGTGGAAGCCGGTACGCTGACTGCCGCCAAACAGGACGAGGCACTGGCGACCCACGCTGCCAAAATCGAAAAGGCGGATTGCCTGCTCGATTTTTCCCGTCCTGCAAGAGAAGTGTTTTTTCATGCAAGAGCTCTGATCCCGATGCCGTTGCCCTTTGCCTACTTGGACGGAAAAATGCTCAAGATCACCTCTTTGCGGCTTGCTGAAACAGAGGGGTTGTTGGGTGCTCCCGGGGAGATTATTTCCCTGGCAAACGGAAAGATCACCATAGCTTGCGGCAAGGGTTCGGTGGTGATCGAAGGCGTACTTCCCGAAGGCAAAAAAAGTATGACATCTTCGGATTTCATCAGAGGCAGAGGCATTGCAATAGGGGCAGTGCTATCAAATAAAAAGGAGATGTAAATATGTTTATATTTTTTGATTGGACATTTTGGGTGTTTATGGTTCCTGCTTTTTTGATTGGCTTGTGGGCACAGTCCAAGGTGACAAGCGCATACAACAAGTATTCTAAAATCAAAGTTGCAGGCAGAATTACAGGATATGATGCTGCAAGAGCAATTCTTAACGCGAATGGACTGTATCATGTGCAAATTGAGCGCATTGGCGGCACGATGACCGACCACTTTGATCCTCGTTCCAATGTGCTAAGATTGTCAGCGGCAGTATATGATACTGCTTCGGTGGCGGCTGTGGGAATTGCGGCACATGAATGCGGTCATGCCATTCAGTACGCACAGGCATATGCTCCTATGAAGGTGCGCGGTGCGTTGGTGAGTGTTACCAATTTCAGTTCCATGTTTTCGATGATCTTTGTGGTTTTGGGGTTGATTTTTTCGAGCCCTGTGCTTGCGTATTTCGGTGTGGGCTTGTTTGCCATAGTGGCATTGTTCCAACTGATTACCCTGCCTGTGGAATTCAATGCCAGCCGCCGTGCCATTGATGCGCTGGAAGGCAGCGGCGCTTTCAAAGAAGAGGAACTGGATGGGGTGGATCAGGTGCTGACAGCGGCGGCACTGACCTATGTGGCGGCACTGGTCAGCGCGGTCTTGCAGTTACTGCGTCTTTTAGTCATCGCAAGGAATAGTGATCGATGATACTGGGTGTTCGGCGTGCAGCGTATAATTCGCTGCTGCGTTTGGAAAAAGAATCCCGATATTCCAATTTGGAAACCGACCTTACTTTGAAAAGGGAAGCGCTTTCTCCTGCAGACCGCCGCCTATATACTTTGTTGGTGTACGGCGTGGTTGAACGCAGAATTACCCTCGATTATGTATTGGATCGATTCTCCAAAAAAAAGATATCGGAATTGGATCCCGAGGTCAGGTGTTTATTGCGGCTTGCCGCCTATCAGATACTGTTTTGTGATAGGATCCCTCAAAGTGCGGCAGTCAATGAGAGTGTAAAGATAGCAAAGGAAGTGCGTGCTTCTGCCGCAGGTTATGTGAACGGTGTTTTGCGTTCACTATGTTCGGGCAAGGATTCGATTCAATATCCTGACAAGGAAAAGCAACCTGTTTTATGGCTTTCGGTAAAATATAGCTATCCCGAAGAAATGTGCCGTTTGTTCGTAAAATATCACGGTATAGAGCGAACAGCCAAATTGTTTGCCGCCTTTGAAAAACAGGACTATATGACCCTTCGGGTGAATACACTGAAAATCACAAGGCAGGCTCTTGCCGAACAACTGGCACAGCACGGAATAAACAGCGAATATACACCTTACTCTCCCTATGGTTTGAAGGTGAGAGCGGCGGTTTCGGATCTTTCTGAGTTGGCTGAAGGATTGTGTTTTGTGCAAGACGAAGCTTCTCAGCTATGCGCCATGGTATTGGGAGCTAATGCCAATGAAACTGTGATCGATACCTGTGCTTGCCCCGGCGGAAAGAGCTTCTCACTTGCTATGGAAATGGAAAACAAGGGAAAATTGTACAGCTTCGATCTGCATGCCAACAAACTGTCCCTTGTGGAAAAAGGGGCGGAAAAATTAGGGATTTCCATTATCGAAACGGCGTGCCGCAGCGGTGCGGTATATGAACCGACCCTTGCGGAAAGTGCAGACCGTATGTTGATGGATCTGCCGTGCTCGGGACTGGGTGTGATGGCAAAAAAGCCCGATCTGCGTTTTAAAAAGGTAGAGGATATTGGGCGCCTTCCCGAAGTGCAGTTTGCTATTTTGCAAAACAGTGCGCGTTATTTGAAAAAGGGGGGCAGACTGGTTGTATCCACCTGTACGCTTGCCAAAGCGGAGAACGAAGATCTGATACGGCGTTTTTTGGAAAACGATACCGATTTTACGCTTGTTCCCTTTACTGTGGGCGGGTTGGATGCTCCTTGCGGAATGTTACAGCTCTATCCCGATATTCATGGAACCGATGGCTTTTTTATCGCACTTTTGGAAAAGAAAAAATAAAAGCATGGTGTTGGATCTGTATTGATAAATCGCAGTACCCAATTTAACAAAGAGGGAGCACATGTGCTCAGCGCTCGGTTTTAGAGTTTGTTTAAGTTATATGTTATATGAAAGCAGGTTTTCACGCAGTGAAGACTTGCTTTTTTATCAATCACAATTTGCGGCAGGTTCTGACAAGATTTCCTTGAAAAAATCAAAAAACTTTTGAAAACATCCTTTACAAGTTGGCAAAACAGTGATACAATACTAGGTGGAATGAATGCTCCAAGCAATTAGAGTAAAAATAATATTTAGGAGGCAAACATGGCAAGAAAGAAACTCTCTATGGATGGCAACCAGGCGGCGGCGCATGTCAGCTACGCATTTACCGAAGTTGCCGGAATTTACCCGATCACTCCCTCCAGCCCCATGGCTGACTATGTGGATCAGTGGTCTGCGCAGGGTCAGAAGAACATTTTCGGTACCTCTGTGAAGGTAGTCGAAATGCAGTCCGAAGCAGGTGCTGCAGGTACTGTGCACGGTTCACTCGCAACCGGTGCGCTTACTACCACCTATACCGCTTCTCAGGGTCTGCTGCTGATGATCCCCAATATGTATAAGATCGCAGGTGAATTGCTGCCCTGTGTATTCCACGTGTCTGCTCGTTGCGTAGCTTCCCATGCACTGAACATTTTTGGTGACCATTCTGACGTTTATGCATGCCGTCAGACCGGTTTCGCCATGATGGCAGGAACTAACCCCCAGGAAGTTATGGACCTTGGCGCAGTTGCACATTTGGCAACCATCAAGGGTAGAGTTCCCTTCATCAATTTCTTTGACGGTTTCCGTACCTCTCACGAGATTCAGAAGATCGAAGTTTGGGACAATGAAACTCTTAGCAAAATGGTTGATATGGATGCTGTTACCGCATTCCGTAACCGTTCTTTGAATCCCGACAGCCCTGTACTGCGCGGCTCCGCAGAAAACGGCGATATTTTCTTCCAGCACAGAGAAGCATGCAACAGCTACTATGATACTCTGCCTGCAATTGTTGAAGAATACATGGACAAGGTCAATGCTGAAATCGGCACTGATTATAAACTGTTCAACTACTACGGCGCTCCCGATGCTGACCGCGTGATCGTGGCTATGGGTTCGGTATGTGACGTAATTGAAGAAGTGATTGACTACCTGATTGCCAAGGGCGAAAAGGTGGGCGTTGTAAAGGTGCGTTTGTACAGACCTTTCGTGGCTGCAAGACTTGTGGAAGCTATTCCCGCAACTGCAAAGCAGATCGCAGTGCTTGACAGAACCAAGGAACCCGGTGCACTGGGCGAACCTCTGTATTTGGACGTTGTAACTGCATTGGCTAAGGCCGGCGTATCCGCTAATATCGTAGGCGGCAGATACGGTCTTGGTTCCAAGGATACTACTCCTGCCAGCATTTTCGCAGTATACGAAAACTTGGCACAGGCTGAACCCAAGAACGGCTTCACCATCGGTATCGTTGATGATGTGACCGGAACCTCTCTGCCTGAAAAGGCTGCTCCCGACACCGCTCCTGCCGGCACCATCGCTTGCAAGTTCTGGGGTCTGGGCGGTGACGGTACTGTTGGCGCAAACAAGAACTCCATTAAAATCATCGGTGACCATACCGATAAATACATCCAGGCATACTTCCAGTATGACTCTAAGAAGACCGGCGGTATCACCATTTCCCACCTGCGTTTCGGTGATACACCCATCAAGAGCCCTTACTACATCAACAAGGCAGACTTCGTTGCTTGCCACAACCAGGCATATCTGACCAAGTACGATATGGTTTCCGACGTTAAGCCCGGCGGTACCTTCCTGCTTGACTGCCAGTGGAGTGCTGAAGAGCTGGATGCACATCTGCCTGCAAAGGTTAAGAGCTATCTGGCAAACAACAATGTTAAGTTCTACACCATTGACGCTACCAGCCTTGCTATCAAGAAGATCGGTAACGCAAAGGTTAAGAACACCATTCTGCAGTCCGCATTCTTCGCACTTGCAAAGATTCTGCCTGCAGAAGAAGCCATAGAGTACATGAAGAAGATGGCATACAAGTCCTACATCAAAAAGGGACAGGCTATGGTTGACCTCAACTACGCCGCCATCGAAGCAGGTGCAGACGCATTTGTGGAAATCGCTGTTCCCGAAGCGTGGAAGACCTGTGCTCCCGATGCTCCCAAGGCTGAGGCTACCGGTGCCCGTGCAGATCTGGTGAAGTTTGTTAACACCGTAGTTGATCCCGTACAGGCCATGGAAGGCGACAGCCTGCCCGTATCCGCATTCATGGATTATGTTGACGGTACCTTCCCGCAGGGTTCTGCCGCTTATGAAAAGCGCGGTGTTGCCGTTATGGTTCCCACCTGGAATCCCAACAAGTGTATCCAGTGTAACAGCTGTGCATTTGTATGTCCTCACGCTACCATTCGTCCTTACGCTCTGACCGAAGAAGAAGCTGCTGCAGCGCCTGCATCCACCAAGATCGCTGCTAAGCCCATCGTAAAGACTACTTATAAGTTTACCATGGCAGTATCTCCCCTTGACTGTATGGGTTGTACGCTGTGCGTGAAGGCTTGTCCTGTCAATGTTGGCGCTGACAAGAAGGCTGCAGCCGCAGGCACCAAGGCATCCAAGGAAGATTACGCTATCTATATGGTTCCTCAGGCTGAGGAAGCAGATCAGCAGGCAGCATTTGACTATTGCGTAGCAAACGTTTCCGAAAAGCCCGAGCTGATCAACAATACCGTGAAGGGCAGCCAGTTCAAGCAGCCCCTGCTGGAATTCTCCGGTTCCTGTGCAGGCTGTGCAGAAACCTCTTACGCACGTCTGATTACCCAGCTGTTCGGTGAAAGAATGTACATCTCCAACGCTACCGGTTGTTCCTCCATTTGGGGCGGCTCCGCACCTGCTACTCCCTACACCGTAAACCGCGAAACCGGTAAGGGTCCCGCTTGGGCTAACTCTCTGTTCGAAGACAACGCTGAACACGGTTTGGGTATGTATCTGGGTCAGAAGGCTCTGCGCGACAAGCTGATCGGCAAGGTTGAAGAAATGATGGCTTCCGAAAAAGCTACCGAAGAGTTCAAGGCAGCAGCCCAGGCTTATCTGGATACCAAGAATGACGGTAATGCAAACGGTAAGGCTACCGATGCACTGATCGTTGAACTGGAAAAGGCAGCAGCTGAAGGTTGTCCTGTGGCTCCCGCAATTCTGGCTGAAAAGCAGTATCTGGCTAAGAAGTCCGTATGGATCTTCGGCGGCGACGGTTGGGCATACGATATCGGCTTCGGCGGTCTGGACCATGTACTCGCTTCGGGTGAGGACGTAAACGTAATGGTATTCGATACCGAAGTTTACTCCAACACCGGCGGTCAGGCTTCCAAGGCTTCCAGCATCGGTCAGGTTGCACAGTTCGCAGCAGCAGGTAAGGCAATCGGCAAGAAGAATCTGGCTGAAATTGCTATGTCCTACGGCTACGTATACGTTGCACAGATCGCAATGGGCGCTGACATGAACCAGACTCTCAAGGCTCTGGCAGAAGCAGAAGCATATCCCGGACCTTCCCTCATCATCGGCTACGCACCCTGCGAAATGCACGGTGTGAAGGGCGGTATGCAGAACTGCCAGCTGGAAATGAAGAAGGCTGTGGAAGCAGGCTACTGGAATATGTTCCGTTACAACCCCGCGGCTGAAACCAAGTTCGTGGTTGACTCCAAGGCTCCCACCGCTGACTACATTGAATTCATCAAGAGTGAAACCCGTTATGCGCGTCTGGCACAGTCCTTCCCGCAGAGAGCGGAAGAACTGTTCGAAAAGGCAGCTAAGCACGCTGCTGCCAAGTATGACAGACTGCAGAAGATGGGCAAGCTGTACGAATAATTCTATATAACAGCATAACATAACGAACCGCCCGCAGAGAAATCTGCGGGCGGTTTTGCATTAGTGTATTTCTTGCTCCAAATTCCGAAAATCGTCGGTGTTGAAGAAGTCAATCAGTGTGATCCCAAGACCGTCGCACAGCATTTTAATGGTGACGATCCCGGGGTTCTGACTTTTTCCGTATAGAATGTTTTTGATGGTGGATGGCGGAACCGCCGATTCGGTGGCAAGCTTGTGTATGGGCATATGCTTTTCTTCCAAAAGTGCAAGCAGTCTGTATTTTACGGCGGTACAAGTATCCATATTGTATTTCCTCTTGATATAAATATGATTCTAACAAAATTATATTATTTATATCTTGACAAAACGGGCTATATATGATACAATTTGGGCTATAAAAAGTCTTGTGAAGCGTTGAAAACTACGGAAAGATGAAAAACCATCAAAGCATGACACTTTATAAAATCACCCGCTGGTTTTTTGTTTACGTATTGACAATGCAAATTGCGTGTGATATAAAAATAATATAGATAAATAATTTGCGAAAGGTGATATGGATGTTACATATGAAAAAAGCAGTTAAAATTCTGTTGCTTCTTACGGTATTTGCCATGACGCTCTCACTTGTTTCCTGCTCACTTTTGGAAACCGAGCGCGGCAATGAGATCAAAGCGCAATGTGAGGATATGGTGGATGCCATACTGGCAAACGACCGAGAAGCGGCGTATGATCTGCTGGTGGATGTTACCGACAAGGCACAGTTTGAGGCTGTATTTCCGTCACTGTGTGCGTATGTTTCGGGAGTTGAAACATATAAGCTTGTGCAAAAAGGTTGGTATGCACGTGTTAACAATGGTGTCAGTTCGTATGAAGCCACTTTTGAAATGAAAACCAACAAAGAAACCTATTATGTGACCGGAGTTGAGATGGAGGGGCATGATGGACTTTACCAATTTTCGATCACGCTTGCATCGGAAAGTGAGTTTGTATTTACCGGCACCTTGACAACGCTTGAGGGTGCGAATCTTGCACAGTGGGGAATGATCGTATTCTCTGTTGCTTGTATTGTCTTTGTGCTCATCATGTTGATTGACTGTTGCAAACGAAAGATCAAATATAAACCGCTGTGGATCATATTGATCCTGTTGGGCGCGGTTGTTTTTACAGTTAAGACGAGCGGTCAGCAGCTGGATTTCAATTTCAGTATTGCACTGTTGCTGTTCTCATACAGCCATTTGCAGATATTTGCAACAGGTGCGTCGATATTCCGATTGGTGCTTCCGATCGGTGCGATCTTATATCTGATTTTCCGTAAAAAATTGACGCTTGCCAAAACAGAAAAGGTTCAGAGCCAAGAGCTTCCCCCGGAGCCGAATACTGTGGAATCCCCTGTGAATGCTTCCGAAATGCAAACAGACAATAAAAATGAATGATATAAAACAAAGCTCCTCTGCACCGTCGGTGTAGAGGAGCTTTGCAATCTAAAATACACTTTCCACCAGCTTGTGGCAGTCATCGGGAGAGTACTGCCAAAGATCCATGTGGGTCACACTTTCGGGGATATAATATTCAATGGGCATGACGGCACGGCTGTCTCCCTTGAAGCTGTCGATGAGTACTAATTTGATTTTCATGCGCTCGGGCAGAATGCTTTTAATATAAACTGCCACGTGCTGCCCCACGGTGATGCTTTCCTTCAATTCTGCAAGTCCTGCCAGATTGGGAGACAGCTCTACAAAAATGCCGTAATCCTCGATACTTCGGACAATACCTGTGACAGTCTGCCCCGGTGTGAAGCGGGATGCATTTTCTTCCCATGTACCCAGCAGTTCTTTATGAGAAACAAAAATGCGGTTTTCGTTTCGATCCACCGATTTAACCACGGTGCGGATGTACTGCCCGGGACAAAAACGGTCTTTGGGGTGAGAAATGCGGGAAACCGAAATACAGTCGATGGAGAGCAGGGAAATGACCCCGCATCCGATGTCCACAAAGGCACCGAACGGCTCTAAATGGGTTACGCGGGCGGGAAGAATGTCGCCTGGAATCAATTGGGAAAAGGTTGCATGTATGTATTCTTCCTGGGCGGCGCGGCGGGAGAGTAGTGCGACGGGATCTCCGTTTCTGCTTTTTTCAAAGCCGATGACCTTGAAGCAAACGGCTTTGCCGACACGGGAGATCACAGCGATATCTTTTGGGGGCATGCCGTCCGGTGTGGTGGCAACTTCATTCTTTTCCATGCGTGCCCGCATTGAGCCGAGCTTGAATGTAAGATTCATGGAAGCGTCGCAAAGAAGGGCAACGCTTTCTAAGATCTTGCCCTGCATCATGGCTTTTTCAAGTCCTGCTTGTGAAGAAACAGCTTCTTGGTTTTCGGGCGTTGTGAGAAGCATTCCCTCGGGATAATAAACGTTTGGCATAACTTGTACCTCCGATATTTTTTTCATGATGCCATTTTATGAGTAAGTACCCACCAAATATACGCAATATTTTTCGTAAAAAAATATATTTTTTTTATAAAAAACATCTTGCTTTTTTTGAAAAAGCGTGCTATAATAGCCTACGGCGCTGGAGAAGTACTCAAGTAGGCCGAAGAGGCGCCCCTGCTAAGGGTGTAGGTCGTGAATAACGGCGCGAGAGTTCGAATCTCTCCTTCTCCGCCAAATAAAAACCGCAATTCCGATACAAAGGGATTGCGGTTTTTGTTTTTTTGTGGTATAATGAAGCGAAAAAATACAAGGGGGAGAGTTATGGAAAAGGTTCTATATGAATACGGGTTCGATTTATCAGAATATTTATTGAATTTAA
>SVRY01000087.1 GCA_015064585.1 Oscillospiraceae bacterium | reverse complement strand
TCTTGCCGGCTTGACGACATAAGGACATGAAAAAGGTCTCGGAGGATTACACTTCCGGGACCTTTGCTTTGCAAGCTGATGACAGGACTTGAACCTGCGACCATAGGTTGTATTCATGAGGCACACTAAAATAAAAAGCCATGCAGTCAATGAAACTGCATGGCTTTCGGTTGCTCAATCGGTTTGGAGTGGATATTCCCTATGACAAACGCGATACTGGCGGCTTTTTATGGTGTGGATCCTGTGGTGAAACAATCGGGCACGACCTGCTGTCGGAGTACAAGACTTAGCAAACGCGGATCCCCTCTGGTGCGGAAAATGCTGCGTATGATCGCACACAATAACATTCACAGATGTGCAGGCGGTAAAATGATTAACCCCGTACTGGCGGAGTATTATCAGCAAAAATGCACCTGTAAGAGCGCAAAAACAGCAGAATGTGCGGTAATGCGAAAGTTGGTTGGCATCATCTTTGCTGTCATGCGTGACCGCAAACCCTTTGAACTGCGGACGCCGGAAGAGCATCGGAACATTATGAAGCAAAACTGCATTTCGGCGGTTGCATTATCCGCATAATATCATCATTTTCATAACGTTGCAGACCTTTTGAAACGTGAATCTCAAAAGGTCTTTTTGTCGTGCATCGGTGTTTTTTTCTTCTCAGACAGAAATTTCTTTCAAAAACACTTGACTTTGCTTTGCCGGTCTCTCAAAAGAGAACCCTCCCGAAGCTCCACATTCCTCTGTCTGATTCGCAAATTTCAACTGCGGATATTATTCGCCCACAAACGCTCCACGTTCGCCTGTGTGGCTTTCTATGCCGATTCCCGATAAACTGCCCCATGGTAATCCTGAGGGCACAAATCGCTCACAAAACGTTCAACGGCAATGCAGTGGTTTCAATAAAGTTACCGTCACCCGAAGCCGTTCTACCGTCACCCTTTTCGGAGTTACCGGCACCCGTTTTGCTGCTGCCACCGCACTGAAACAACGCAGATTCGACATTCTCAGAATTTCGGGTGCCGGTAGACTCTATGACCTCCACCCACAGGATTCTACCGTCACTACTGTCACCCGAACACGAATTATTCCTATTCTGTCCGCCACCGCTTGATTCTGAAAACACCTTCCATTATATTACCGTTAGGACAGACAAAAAACGAACCACTTTTTCACATATCCACATTTCTTGAAAACCAAACTGCGGTAATTAGAAGTTCAATTGATGTATGGAGCATAAATGGTACATAAATCCAAGTTTATGCTTGCTTTTATGGTTTCCAAGCTTTCAATTATAGTATATCTGTTGACAATCTATCTCATTTGTGTTAGTATAAAAATGGAAAGTTATGCGGAAAGGATGGTGAAGAAATGCTTCGGGAAGATGCTTGCGATCTGGTGGTGGAGAAATACTATCAGGCGATATACAGATATTGTGTACATTGTTTGTGCGGCGATGTTGATGCGGCAGAGGTTTGCACACAGGATGTTTTTTTGACACTGATAGAAAAACAGGAAAAGTTGAATCCTGATGATAATATTCGCGGATGGTTATATGCCTGTGCCGATCGCATTACAAAAGATTACTTGAAGCGCACAGCTCGCCATCGTGCCAGATGTGTAAGTCTTGCATCAATCACCAACGTACAAGATCCCAATGCATTGATTGACAAATCATCACCTATTGTATGGAATATACTGAATGATGATGAATACGCTCTGATGGAAGCGTATTACTCCATGGCACATGGCGATCGTGAAGCTTTGGCGGATCAATTGGGAATTACACCGGCTCAGTTGTATAGAAAGATCCGTGCCATCAGGAAAAAGATACAAAACAGCTAACAAAGAAGAAGATATGGATGTCGAATTGTGCATATCGCTGATTTTGGCGAGGGGGGAGAGAAAATCTCCCCCTCTGTGACCATGTAGTATATAGAGGGCAAACATTGCCCAGGAAGGAGTAGATAAATATGAACCACAGGGAATTATATTCAACCATGTCCGATGCGGAAGCAGATCAGGCGTTTCTTTGTGAACTGCAAGAAAAACTGAATCAAGAGCTGATGAAACCCATTGAAGAACGAGATTTTGACAAAATAGAAAAATGGACAGAAGCGATTTGCATGATCAATGGAACCGAACAGCAAATTCAACAGCGAGCCGCCCGGAATATTATGGCTTTGCAAAATCGAAATCGCAAGCATATTGTGCATTCGCAGAGAAAACCATTGCTGCGCCGGCTGGCATCAGTTTGCGCCTGTGCAGCAATCGTCCTTGTGGCAAATATCTGGTCGGTTGCCGCATTTGATCGGAATATTTTTTCTGCCACGGTTGATTGGTTCAAGGGTGGTTTTACTTTACAGATGAGCGAACCGGATGAAATTGTTCTGCCTGCAACAGACGAAGACCCCTATGGGATTGTGGCAAAATGTGAAGAAAACGGCTTTACTCCCCTCACTCCTACCTATCTGCCTGATAGCTTTGAATTGGATGATATCAGGACACACACAAACAGCAAATCCTCCTCAGTTGTGTTTTATTATAAAAAAGATAATTTTCTGAAAAAAGATAGCATACTGATTTTCGTTTTTACTCATTTCAACGAAGAAGATGATGTTAGCCCCATTGGTATCCCCTCGGATGGCACGCAGCCGGAAGAAGAAGTCATCAACGGCATTACCATGGTTACGCTGAAGGAAGATGATCAGTTTAAAGCTACATTTCAGTATGAGAATACGATCTATTTGATTTCCGGTTATGATCTGGACTACGATGAATGCTATAAAATCGCTGCATCCTTTGCAACTACGAAGAAATAGTAATATTACACAAATTATCCCTTCGAATTTTGTGCATTCCTACAAAGTTTGCGGTTTTTGGAAAATGGAGAGCCAAAATAAGCCTTCTGTGACCATGTACATAATAGAAGGATGAAAAGAATCCCTCAATCATGAAAGGAAAGGTGAAAAATATGAGTATCCAAAAGAAAGTATTAGCCCTTGCAATTGCCCTGTCTTGCAGCAGTGCCATGAGCACTACCGTATTTGCAGCGGAAACATCCGCAGAAGAAGTCATG
>SVRY01000086.1 GCA_015064585.1 Oscillospiraceae bacterium | reverse complement strand
ATTCAAAAGCTACCCCATTACGGTAACGATCAGGATGAAGCGGATCTTACCGCAAAGCGTTTGTCTGACGGTCTTAAAATGGTCTTTCATTCTAAAATACTTGGCGGGAATATCATAGTTCCGGGCTCCTTCTCCTATGTGCAGCACGCGAAATTAGGTGCCAAAATGGGCGCTACCTTTGATGGGCGGAAAGCAGGTTATTCCTATTCTGACGGTTGCTCGCCTGCGCAAGGCAGAGATACCAACGGTCCTACCGCCATGGTACTTTCTCTCACTTCCTGGAATCAATCAGAATTTTTAGGCGGTATGGTCGTCAATATCAAATTCGGTTCCGAGCATTTATCTGAAAAGCATCGCGATCGCTTTTTGCAAATTCTCAGAACCTTTATGCAGCGGGGCGGTCTGGAAATGCAGGTCAATGTGGTGGACCGAAAAACCCTAATTGAAGCCCGCGAGCATCCGGAAGCATATGGCGATTTAATCGTTCGTATCGGTGGCTACAGTGATTACTTTGTTCGCCTGACACCCACCCTACAGCAAGAGATCATCGACAGAACGGAGTACTAAAATGGTCTTTAATATTCAACGCTATTGTATTGATGATGGTGATGGAATACGTACCTGTGTCTTTTTCAAAGGCTGTCCACTGCATTGCAAATGGTGTCATAATATAGAATCCATTTCCTTTTCTCCCCAGGAAGAATTTGATGAGCGCCTCTGTATTCATTGCGGCAAGTGCAAAGAGGGGTGTCCTACCGGCGCCAGAGCAATCATAGGAAGAGAAATGACCACAGAGCAAATAATGAAGATCGTCCTCCGTGATAAACCCTTTTACGGCAAAAACGGTGGACTTACCGTAACAGGTGGAGAACCGATGGCGCAGTTTGCTTCCGTTTACCAGCTGGCACAACGCGCCAAGATCGAAGGGATCTCTTTTATGATGGAAACTTGCGGTTTTGCCAAAACCGAAGACTTTATAAAAATCGCACCGCTTTGCGATTGCTTTCTTTATGATTGCAAGGCTTCTTCTGACCGTCACAAGGAATTGACCGGCGTAGAAGATACTTTGATTTTAAAAAACCTCGATGTTCTATATCATTTGGGCGTCCGCATTGTACTGCGATGTCCCATCGTTCCGGGTGCTAATCTTGACGATGACTTTATCGAAAAAATAGTTAGTCTTGGAAAAAAGTATCCAAAAATGCAAATTCAGCTTATGCCATACCACCGAACCGGAATTGAAAAAGCCAGGCGTTTAGGATTGCCACCCCAGGAGGAATTCTCCGTTCCGGACGAAAATCTGCTGTCACAAATATGGGAGAAAATAGAAGCCAATATCCAAAAGGCTTGACCGGTTTGGTCAAGCCTTTTGCGTTAGAATAATGTGGTTATCCAATAAATGATTCCATGAACAACCGATGCCACAGTACCATACACAATAACAGGTCCTGCTATTGTAAACATCTTGGCACCAACGCCTAAGATGAAACCTTCTGCTTGTGGTCAAGCAGGACCCATTAGTTTTTGAAAAATATTTACATTAAAACAGCGGTGTGGTATAATGAAATAAAGTGAGGTGTTGTACATATGAAAGCAAAAGCTGTACTATCAGTAATTACTGGTTTCTTTTTCGGGTTGATTGGGTATTTTGTTTTGCTTTTATTAGGCATTGATCAACCGTTTCAACTTGCCGCTTTAAGTGGCTTACTCTTTGCTCTTCTCCTGTTTCCTGTTTTGGTTGTTTACGGAAATATTATGGACAAACGATATGCAAAATTTGAAAAGGAAATCACCTCACCCATATTCTACAAAACAAATGGCAACTTCAATTTGGGCAACGGCAAAGTCAAAAATGGAAATGTCTATTTCTGCGAAGCCGGAATAGCTTGTGTTTGTTTAGAAGAAAAGCCCTACACATTGGACGAGATATTATTGCAAGATATTGAACGTTTTCAATTTGATAATATCCATCTCAACATTTTCGCAAAAGATGGAAGAGTATTTGTTCTAACCACACCAGATGCAGCTAAGATTATTGAAGTACTACGGCAGAAAGAATGGATTTAATATGACAAGAATAGAATTTCTGGATCTGTGCGAGAGCAAAAATATTGCAACCAATCTCATACACTTTGAAAACTCTGTTGCAGACGGATACTACATGCTAAAAAACTACCACCGTTGGGAAGTCTTTTATCGTGAACGTGGAAAAGATTACGATTGTATTGGATTCCCCTCGGAAAGTGATGCGTTGTTATATCTGTCAGAAAGGCTGATTCGTAAATGACCGATCTTCCTACGCGAAAGCCAATTCGTATTGCGGATTACGATTATTCCACACCCGGGGCATATTTCATTACAGTCTGTATAAATGATAGAAAACCGATTTTCTGGAATGTAGGGGCGGCAATCTGCCGCCCGAACCTTTCAAAAAGCGGTTCTGTCGTTGAAACCGCAATTCTACAAATCCCAGAGCATTATCCTGTTGTTTCTGTGGATAAATATTGTGTTATGCCTGACCATATCCATATGATCCTGTACATCAATACCGATGAGAACGGGCGGCAGGTTGCCGCCCCTACATTACAGAATCGTACATATCCAATAAATTAAACCGTAAACTACGGATGCTGATACCCTGTATACGATAACAGGCCCGGCGATGGGGAGCGAGCCGACTGCTTGCTGCCAGTGGCAGGAGGAAGGAGGCGAGCGAGTGGCCGCGGTCGGTGTGCAACGCAGCCGCCCCGTCGGCAAGGTGCACACCGGGCACCGCAACAGGAGAACATGAAACTGCGTTTATTAAGAAGCAAGGCAATATCAGTAAAAACGCACGAAAAGAGGTAATGGAAAATGTCGGCGCAATATCTTCAAAATTCTGTCAATTGTCAGGGACTACTAAGCTGTCAAACCCTTGGCTGGTATCATAATACCGTATTTGGTGGTGAGCAAGATGCCGATGCGGCCTTGGCATTTATTCGTGACTGTGGTTTTGATGGAATCGACTACCACTTTGAAGGTGTCTACACCACCACGCAGATCCGGAGTGGTGTGAAAAGTCCGGTGTTTGACAAGACTTCAGAAGAGCTTCAAGCCTA
>SVRY01000085.1 GCA_015064585.1 Oscillospiraceae bacterium | reverse complement strand
TAGCATTTATGAGATACCCCCGATGAAAGCGGCATACCCCTACCATTACCATCATAACAACGAGGAAACGTTCTATATTATCAGCGGCGAAGGAATTTTGCGAACTCCGAATGGTGAACGTAAGGTGGGCGCAGGAGATCTTCTGTTCTTTCCTACCGGTGCGGAAGGTGCGCACAAGCTAACAAATTCGTCTGAAACTGAAAACCTCGTTTATATCGACTTTGATGTAGTACACGATGTAGATATTACCATCTATCCCGACTCTGAAAAGATCGGAGTGTGGGGTATGGGCATTAACAAGCTCTATCCACAAGCAAGTGATGTGGACTATTACGACGGAGAATAAGACAATGGACGAAAAACTACTTGGCAAATGTGGCTTTTACTGCGGTGCTTGCCCTACATACATAAAAGGCGGTTGCTGTGGTTGTGAGGAGGAACACACTACGGGAGATTGCTCCACCCGTGATTGCGTGAAAGAAAAGAAACTGAATTTTTGCGGAGAGTGCAAGAGCTTTCCGTGTGATACGATTATGACCAAGCCGCACTCCACCGTACTGGATAAGGATTGGCTTGCGTGGAAAAAGAAAAGCGAGAGGAACAGGAAAAATGGCTGATATACTTTTCAAAGCTGATGATTATATCTTTGATGTCAGAACCGTAGGCGTACTTGTGAAAGACGGAAAGATTCTCGTTCAGCGTGATAAAGACGGAAACGAATACGCCTTGCCCGGTGGTCATATCAAACTTGGAGAAACTACCGCTGACGGACTTGTTCGTGAGTATAAAGAAGAAACGGGTGCAGACATTCGTTCCTTACGCCTTTTGTGGACGGAAGAATGTTTTTGGGAATGGAATGGTAGAAAGGCGCACAATCTCGCTTACTACTATCTCATTGAACTGTGCGAGGGTTCGGACATTCCCGACGTTGGCGAATTTGTATCTCACAAGGATAACTGTAACGTCGTGATCGGGTGGATGCCTATTGAAAAATTGGAGGATGTTATTATCTATCCGGAGTTCTTGAAAAAGAAGGTATTTGAATTGGATAGTCCTCCCGAACATTTTGTTAGTAGATAAGGAGTAACTATGGACTTTGAACAACTTACAAAAATAGAAAACGAAAGCGAACGTGTAAACAGAACCTATGATATATTCAACGAGGATGCAAGGCTCAATCATTCCAAAGCCGCACGGGTTGAATTTTTGACTACCGTTCACTACATAGAAAAATATTTGAAAGATGGCAACAAGATACTCGACATCGGCGCAGGTGCAGGTGAATATAGCCTTTACTTTGCCCGTAAGGGTTATGAAGTGTCGGCTCTTGAGCTTGCCGATGCCAATATTGCCGCTTTCAAAAAGAAGCTCACACCCGAAGATAAGATCAATCTCGTTCAAGGTAACGCCCTTGATCTCTCTCGCTATGCAGATAAGTCGTTTGATATTGTCCTTCTGTTCGGCCCGCTTTATCATTTGAAAAATGATGCGGACAAACAGAAATGTATCAGCGAAGCAAAGCGTGTATGCAAAGATGGCGGCATGATCTTCTTCGCCTTTATTTCCAATGACTTTGTTTTCCTCACCGAGTTTGGATATGACGTTGAATATTTCAGCAACGGCGATTACGATAAGGAAACCTTCAAACTCAATGACTTTCCGTTTGTGTTCCACACAGTCGGTGCTGCAAGAAAGCTTCTTTCTGATGGTGGTATAAACATCTTACACGAGGTTGCATCCGACGGAGCAAGCGAACTTTTGGCGGCAAGGATCAACGAAATGAGCGACGAGGACTATACGCAGTATCTCCGTTATCACTTCTATATCTGCGAAAAGCCGGAATTGCTTGGCATGACGAATCATTTGTTGTTCGTGGGAGAAAAGAAATGACCAAAATCCAATATGAAAACTTAACTATCCGTCAAGCCGAAGTTGCTGATGCGAAGCAGCTTGCCGCTTGGTGGAATGATGGTGCTGTGATGGCACACGCAGGCTTTCCCAACGGCTTGGGAACAACTGAGGAAGAAGTTATAGAAGGACTTGGCAACGGTCGTATGGTCATTGAGGAAAGCGACCGTCTGATCGGTGAGTGCAATTACCGTAACGTAGCGGACAGCATTGCAGAAATCGGTATTAAGATTTGCGAAACCGATTGTCAGAACCGTGGTGTCGGAAGAAAGGTTTTGAGTATGCTGATCGGTTGGCTGTTCAGAAATGGCTATTCCAAAATCGTCCTCGATACCAACTTAACGAACACAAGAGCGCAGCACGTTTACGAATCACTTGGTTTCCGCAAGGAGCGAACCAATATTGATTCTTGGAAAGATCAGCTTGGTCAGCTTCAATCTTCGGTCGATTATGAATTGGTCGAAACTGACTTCACCAGTTACATTTAATAATTCTTCTGAAGGACGGTGAGAACATGAAGTACAAAATTGCGATCTGCGACGATTCCGATGCAGACAGACAATATGTTTTGAATATGGTTCACGCTTGGGCGGCATCTGCCGGTCATGTGGTACATACCGATACTTTTACTTCTGCAGAGAACTTCCTGTTCCACTACGCAGAAGAAAGCGACTACGATATTCTGCTCCTGGACATTGAAATGGGAGCTATGGACGGCGTTACGATGGCGAAGCAACTCCGCAAGAATAACGATACCGTTCAGATCGTTTTCATCACGGGCTACTCCGATTACATATCCGAGGGCTACGAAGTCGCAGCTCTCCACTACTTGATGAAGCCGGTCAAGGAAGAAAAGCTCTGCTCGGTGCTCGACCGTGCCGCAGAGAAACTTTCCAAGAATGAAAAGGTCTTGAACTTTGAGATCGGTGGCGAAATGGTGCGTGTTCCGATTTATCAAATTCGATATGCCGACGTGTTCGGCAACTACGTTACCATTCACGCCCTGTCTGACGTTACAGTGAAAATGACTTTGGGTGAGCTTGAAAAACAGCTTGACGAGCGCTTCTATCGTGTAGGGCGTTCCACGATCATCAACCTAACGCAGATCAGCCGTGTAACCAAGACAGAAATCAAACTGAGCGATGGAACTGCCATTCCTCTCCCACGGGGAGCGTATGACGGAATCAACCGAGCAATCATCAACATGAGGT
>SVRY01000036.1 GCA_015064585.1 Oscillospiraceae bacterium | reverse complement strand
AGTGGGATTTGTATGATATAGTTTTTTCGTATGTAAACTATTATGATTCGACTTTTACGGGAAGTAATTCGTATTTGGTAAATTATATTTCGGATGCAAATGAATTTGCCAATACAGTATTTACACGATGCTTTGGTGTTAGTTTTCGAATGGATGGTACGGCAACGCGATATTATGGTGCAGCAGCAGATCAATGTAGTCATGGGGTCAATGTGCCTTGTACTACGGGATGCGGTTCAAGCTGTAACATACAACATCATAAGAATGCTCGTCTTATATCTAATCAATTGTATAATGCATCGCGAGAAAACAATCATATTTATGTATTGTGGTCTCACAGAGAAATGAATACATATTGTGACGGTGGCAGCAATAATCAGCACCAAACCGTTAATTGGATTGCGGTTGTATATGGAAAACGTCCTGTCATACATTTTATGAACATATATAGTACTTCATCAAATCAGCAAGAGATGCTGGAGCAACAGCAGGCGTGTATGACGCTTATTCTTGCACACGAAACAGCACACACTTTTGGTATGAATGATGTTTATGATAATGCAGGGCATGATGTGAGTGGTGCATATGTTTGTATCATGGAGAAATTTGAGGCCAGTTGTGCATATGATTATTATGCTGCAATACTGCGAGGAGAAGCTGATCCGTTTTGCGCATCTTGTCTTGCAACCATGCAAGAATTGGTTCCGCAAAAACTGCATCACGGGAATTAGGAGGTAAAATATGAAAAAATATATGAGTATATGTGTTTTGGTGCTGATTGTTTTGGTTCTGCTTTCTTGTGCCAAAAACGAGGATGATGTCGAAAAGAGCGGCATTATTACCGATACAAATGCAGGCTATGAGATCGAAATGATTGATGGTCAATACTATCTTGTGTTTGAGGATGAAAAATACAAGAATAATGTAAATGCTTCGCAAGTAGAACCGTATTTGACGTTTTCTTCAGTTGCCGAGATGAAGGATAAAGTTTTAAACGGAAAACTGACTGAAGAAGAAATTAAGACGATGAGTACATTTACAAAGGATAGTGCAAGTAAGATAAGGATACCCAATTTGGAAAAAGTGTATACTCCAATTGTTCCTGAAAATATAACGTGCTCAGCGAGTGTTTGGATGAACAGTGTTGGATATTCTGTGGAATTACTGTCGAAAGACTGTTATGTATCTTTGTTTGAAGTGCAGTCCAAAGAGCGGTATGAAGAGAAATTAAAAGAAACAAAAGACAAACTTCATAACAATAAGTTGGTAACAATTACAAAAACCGAACAGACAGATGATCGTGATGCAACTGTATATTGGTATACAACATCGTCAGGCGAGCTTAAGAAAATCGAGTATACAATTGTGACTGAAAAAGCAGAGCTGTTTGTTACTGAGACCTATTGCTTACGGCTGAATCATGATCTTATGGCAGTTTCGGATACAATTCCGCAAGGTGTTCAAATACATGGCAATCTGGGTGACCGATATTTTTATTGTTCTGTTTATGAATGCACCGAACGCCCCTCTGTAGAATGGCTGTCTTCTTTTGGACTTGCAGAAGTCAAATGATATATCATCGGAATTACCATCCACGCCGCAAAGCGAGGACACTCACAATGACCCACCCGGAGTAATTTCAGTAGAAGACGGTCTATCCGATCTTAGAAAGATGCGCGAAATGCTGTCTTATGCCGATGAAAAGGAGTTGGAGGCGTATATATCAACTGTAAGAGGCGCGCTCGATCGCCGAGATTTGGAACAGTTTTTGGAAGTATTGGATAAATTATCGTACATTCCTTTGGTTGAAGGGGATATCACTGAAATATGGTGGAATTGCGAGAATCCGAAGCAGAATGTTCCGATGCTGGTAACCATGGTCGGAGATGACGAGTGGTTTCGTTTGGAATATCAGGTGAATGCGTATCAATCGGGAGTGCCCATTGAAGAGCAGATAAAAGAGCGATTTTCGACGTATACCCTTTTGGAAGAGCCCGTTCAAAGCAAGGATGGAAGAATAACCGTGTATGCCGAATTTCGTGAAAACCACAAGGCAGGAGATTTTGCGCAATGGATTGCCGATATAGACGGCATTTTTACCAACATTGTGTATAAAACAACAACGCCGCTTGATTCCATCGATACCGAAGAGATGTTTTTGGATCTTACCCCTGTGACGCTGAAATCGCTGACGGGCGGTTGATATAACTTACTGTATTTTGTTTTCGCATATAAACACACCGAGTCCGCAGCCTCAAAAGGCTGCGGACTCGGTGTGAATTTTAGGGGAACTGTCTTTTTGTCGGTTCTCCTTTTTTGGATATTTACAGCAATTTTCTTTTGATGTATTTTACTGTTTTTTCCGGTGTTTTCTTTTCATACTGCGCGTATAGATCAAAGTTACTGAAGGTGCCGCCTTCATTGGATGACCAGCCGATCAGCCATTTGTTTTTGGTTTCTTCATCCAGCGTATCGCTGTCGGAGCGATAACGAAAGATATAAAACTGCTCGCCCTTGACCTTGGTATTTCCCAAATATTCGATTTCGTCGGGTGCTTTTCCCAGCTCTGTAGGATAGGTCAGCCAGTGCACCAAATCGCTTTTGGCAAGATATTCGGGGGTAGCAAGCTCTTTGGGAAAGAGGTTTTCTTTCCCATATCGGCGAAGCAGATGATAGGTCATATCGGCAACCACAAGATCTCCTGCCAAGGAAGCCACTGTTTTTTCGGGAATTTCATGTCCCGTATGAAGCAGCGATCCCATCGCATAGTAGACTGTTTCCTGTTTACTGTGTTTCAGGATACCGTAAAGAGCGTTGACGATGTCGTCGCTGATAAAGTATTTGCAAATGTCACAGGCAAGCTCCAGATTGTTTTCGGCTTCTTCACTCAGACTGTCGATCTGTCGTAGATATTCTGCCATTTCAGAAGCAAGATATTCTGAGAATACGCGGATGGCTTGCTCGGAAAGCATTTGAAAACTGCCCGGCTCCTTTTGGTAATGAAGCAGTCCGTTTAAAAGCTGCCCTTTGTGATAAGTGTCCTGAATGGCAGAAACTGTTTGAATCAGTTCCTTTGCGTCTTGCTCTTCGATCGTATCTTTGGCAAACAGCGCATCCACCGCTTCTTCCAAATAGCGCTCTTTTTGAACGAGATTTACCAGCAGTTGTATCTTTGCCAATTTTTCGTCGGGAAGTGCTTGGGGGGAAGGATAGACCGACATGATCACGCCAAGAAGCTTGTCTTCATAAGCAAAGAAAACATCCTTTTCCCGATAGCTTACGGCTTTGGGAATTCGGTGAAGCAAGGCTTCTATTTCCGAAAAAACAAAGGCGGAAAGCACAGAGACATCTTCATTTTTGAGCTTTTTGCGCTTTGCTTGTAATTGGTTGAGTACTACACTCAAAAGCTGTGATTTTGTTGTATATTCGTTTGTATTTTGGATCGCTTCAATAAATGGGGTATATGCTGACATGGATTGCCTCCTAAATGAAAAGGGTGCTGTCATTTTCGACAGCACCCTTTGGATTTTAATTACAGACCTCTCTTAATATAGGAGGTATGCAGAATTTCGTGAGCCTTGTGGCTGCCGGGCTCTTCGAAGTACTCTTCGTACAGACGCTTTACTGCGCTGTTTTCGTGAGACTTTCTTAGATCCATGTTCTTATCCGCTGTGTAGAGGACAGAAGCACGCAAAGCACGCAGATCTACATTGTTACGAACTACTGCAGGCTGGAAGGGCTGACCGCCGCCGTTTACACAGCCGCCGGGACAAGCCATAACTTCGATGAAGTCAACCTTGGTTTCGCCGCTCTGTACAGCACGCAGCAGCTTTTTAGCGTTGGCAGTACCGCTGACAACAGCAACCTTCAGTTCGATATCGCCCAGCTTGTAGGTAGCATACTTGATACCGTCAGTACCGCGTACTTCATTGAAGTCAACGCATTCCAAAGCCTTGCCTTCAATAACTTCTGCGGCGGTACGCAGAGCTGCTTCCATAACACCGCCGGTAGCACCGAAGATCACGCCGGCACCCGAACCGATGTCGAAAGGATTGTCGAACTTTTCATCTGCCATAGCGCGGAAGTTCAGACCTGCCTTCTGGATCATTCTGCCCAGTTCTCTTGTGGTGATGGCGATATCCACGTCGGGAACACCTGCGGCGCTCTGGTCGGGACGGCCAACTTCGAACTTCTTAGCGGTACAGGGGATAGCGGATACAAAGACGATGTCCTTGGGATCCAGACCCATCTTCTGTGCATAGTAGGTCTTATATACTGCGCCGAACATCTGCTGAGGAGACTTGCAGGTGGACAGGTTTTCGGTCATTTCGGGGAAGTAGTGTTCGCAGAACTTGATCCAACCGGGAGAGCAAGAGGTGATCATGGGCAGTGTGCCGCCGTTCTTCACTCTGCCGAGGAATTCGGTAGCTTCTTCCATAATGGTCAGGTCTGCGGTGAGGTTCATGTCGTAAACACCGTCAAAGCCCAGAGCCTTCATAGCGGCAACCATCTTACCTTCGCAGTCGGTGCCGGGTTCGTAACCGAAGCATTCGCCGATCTGAGCGCGTACAGAAGGAGCAGCGCAGATAGCAACGTGCTTGGTGGGATCAGCCAGAGCAGCAAATACCTTTGCGGTATCGTCTCTTTCGGTAAGCGCGCCGGTGGGGCAGGCAACAACACACTGTCCGCAGTTGATGCAGGAGGTGTCAGCCAGATTCAAACCGAATGCGCAACCGATAGTGGTGTCAAAGCCACGGTCGTTAGCACCGATAACGCCAACACCCTGTACCTTCTGGCAGGTTGCGGAGCAACGGCGGCAGAGGATACACTTGCTTCCGTCACGGATGATGGAAGGAGAGGTTTCGTCAATAACAGGTTCGGTCTTAACGCCGCTGAATTTGTTTTCATCCACGCCGTAGTCGTTGCACAGCTTCTGCAGTTCACAGGTGGTGGAACGAGGGCAGGAGAGACATTCTCTGTTGTGATTGGAGAGCAGCAGCTCCAAATTCATCTTTCTTGCCTTTTCGATGGCAGGAGAGTTGGTGATGATCTCGGTGCCTTCTTTGTCGATGGGGTATACGCAAGCGGTTACAAGGCCGCGCGCACCCTTAACTTCTACCAGACACAGACGGCAAGCACCGATTTCGTTGATATCTTTGAGATAGCACAGGGTAGGAATGTCAATGTTTGCCATTCTGGCAGCTTCCAAAACGGTAACACCCTTGGGGACAGAATAATCTCTGCCGTTAATTTTAATATTGATCATTTCCATATTTCCGTTCCTCCTTTTACACCTTGACAATGGCGCCGAACTTACAGTTGCTGATACAAACGCCGCACTTGATGCACTTGGATGTGTCGATCACATGGACTTCCTTCACGCTGCCGCTGATAGCGTTTACAGGGCACTTGCGTGCGCACAAAGTACAACCCTTGCACTTTTCGGGAATGATGTGATACTGCAGCAGGTTCTTACATACGCCTGCGGGACACTTCTTGTCCACAACGTGGGCAACGTATTCATCTCTGAAATAACGCAGAGTGGAAAGTACGGGGTTGGGAGCAGTCTGGCCCAGACCGCACAGGGATGCGGACTTGATGTAGTAGCACAGCTCTTCCATCTTGTCGATATCTTCCAGCGTTCCGTTGCCTTCGATGATCTTGTCCAACAGTTCCAAAAGACGCTTGGTACCAACACGGCAGGGAGTACACTTACCGCAGGATTCGTCAACGGTAAAGTCGAGGAAGAATCTTGCAATGTCAACCATACAGGTATCTTCGTCCATAACGATCAGACCGCCGGAACCCATCATGGAGCCGATGGCGATGAGGTTTTCATAGTCGATGGGGGTGTCAATGAGCGATGCGGGAATGCATCCGCCGGAAGGACCGCCGGTTTGAGCAGCCTTGAACTTCTTGCCGTTCGGGATGCCGCCGCCGATTTCTTCGATAACTTCTCTAAGGGTGGTACCCATGGGAACTTCCACAAGACCGGTGTTGGTGATCTTGCCGCCCAGCGCGAATACCTTGGTACCCTTGGACTTTTCGGTACCCATGGATGCGAACCACTCGGCACCCTTCAGAATGATCTGAGGAATGTTGGCGTAGGTTTCTACGTTGTTGAGAATGGTGGGCTTGCCAAACAGCCCCTTTACTGCAGGGAAGGGAGGACGGGGACGGGGCTCACCGCGGTTACCTTCGATGGAGGTCATAAGCGCTGTTTCTTCGCCGCATACGAATGCGCCGGCACCGAAACGCAGCTTGATATCAAAGTTAAAGCCGGTACCGAAAATGTTCTCGCCAAGCAGACCTTCTTCTCTTGCCTGGTTGATGGCAATGGTCAGACGCTGAATAGCAATGGGGTATTCGGCACGAACATATATGTAACCTTCATCGGAACCGATGGCATATCCTGCGATAGCCATTGCTTCCAGTACGGAATGGGGGTCGCCTTCCAAAATGGAACGGTCCATGAATGCGCCGGGGTCGCCTTCGTCTGCGTTACAGCAAACATACTTCTTGCCGGTGGAGCCCATAGCGAACTTCCATTTCAGACCGGTGGGGAAGCCAGCACCGCCTCTGCCCTTCAGACCGGAGTCCAGCAAGCACTGAACAACTTCTTCGCGGGTCATGGAGGTAAGAACCTTGCCCAGAGCGGCATAACCGTCGCGAGCGAGATATTCGTTGATGTCTTCGGGGTCGATCAGACCGCAATTGTGCAGAGCAACGCGGTGCTGTTTCTTGTAGAATGTGGTTTCTGCCAGAGAATTAACCAGATGATGGTCGCCGGACAGTTCATGGAACTGCAGTCTTTCCACCAGCTTGCCGCCGATGAGGTGGCTTTCCACGATTTCGGGAACGTCTTCGGGGGTAACCATGGAGTAGAAGGTGCCTTCGGGGTACACGATCATGATCGGACCCAGTGCGCAAAGACCGAAGCATCCGGTGGTGACGATCTTGATCTCGTCGGAGATGCCCTTTTCATCCAATACTTCTACCAGTTTGTTGTAGAGCTTGGTACTGCCGGAGGAGGTACAACCGGTACCGCCGCAGATCAGAACGTGATGGCGAACTTTTCCTTCGGATGCTCCGCCCACACGCATAGCGATCTCATTTTGGTTATCCAGCTTTGCTTTTTCCAGCTGTGCAATCGATTGAATCATTGTTGGCTTCCTCCTTAATTATACTTTGCAATGATATCGTCAACTTCGGACATCTTGCTGATTCTGCCGTATACTTCGCCGTTTACGGTGAATACGGGTGCAAGGCCGCAGGCGCCGATACAGCGAGTGGCTTCCAAAGAGTACTTGCCGTCAGCGGAAGTAGAACCTGCTTCTACGCCCAGCTGCTGGCTGATACGTTCGATGATCTGGCCGCTGCCCTTTACGTAGCATGCGGTTCCCAAACATACGCCAATGGAAACTTCGCCTTTGGGATTGAGTGCGAACTGAGAATAGAAAGATGCAATACCGAATACTTCTTCAAGAGAAACATCCATGCCGGCGGCAATGATCTTCTGTACTTCGATCGGCAGATATCCGTAGACATCCTGAGCCTCCTGCAGTACGGGCATCAATGCGCCGGGGGTGCCTTTCCATTTCTCGATGATAGCAAGAAGCTTTTCTTCCTGCTCTTTGGTGCCGCAAAAGGCAACCGTTGTCAGAGTTTTTTTCATGTCGGTGAATTCCTCCTCATAAAAAAATGTAAAATAGAAATACACTGCTTAACAAAAGTATTATACTACATTCTTTTGCAAAAATCTATATCTTTTTCTCAAATTATCGTATGCTAACTTCAAGTTTGTTGAAAGTGCTTAAAAAACGCATTATAAAATGTGCAATTTGACAAATTAAAAAAGAATATAAGGAAGCGGAGCTGTATTTTACTAAAAAAATCGTAAAATATTCTGCCAATACCCTTGCAAAACGGAATAACTTGGGGTATAATGAAATGAAGATGTTTCCTTTGCGAAGGCAAAGAAAGCGATAGATAGCAAATGAGGTGAAAAGATTGGCAAACCAAAACGAATGCACACATGACTGCTCTACCTGCGGCAGTGATTGTGCTTCCCGCACGGCGCCCCAAAGTCTCTTGGCGCCTGCCAACAAATTGAGTAGTGTAAAGAAAGTAATTGCCGTTGTCAGCGGCAAGGGAGGGGTAGGCAAGTCGCTGGTGACCTCCATGATGGCAGTTCTCAGCGCGCGCCGCGGACACAAGACCGCAATTCTCGATGCGGATATCACAGGTCCTTCCATTCCGAAGATCTTCGGAACCAAAGGCGAGGTAACCGGATCTGAGGACGGAATGTACCCCTTGTCCACCAAGACCGGTATTGAAATGATGTCGGTTAACCTGCTTTTGCAGGATGAAAAGATGCCCGTTGTATGGCGCGGTCCTGTAATTGCCGGCACTGTCAAGCAGTTCTGGACCGATGTTATTTGGGGAGACGTTGACTTTATGTACGTGGATATGCCTCCCGGAACAGGCGATGTTCCCTTGACGGTATTCCAGTCTCTGCCCATTGACGGCATTATCATTGTGACCACTCCCCAAGAGCTGGTTTCTATGATCGTTTCCAAAGCCGCCAATATGGCAAAGATGATGAACATTCCCGTACTGGGTATTGTTGAGAACATGAGCTATATCGAATGCCCCGATTGCGGTAAAAAGCTGGAGGTATTCGGCAAGAGCCATGTGGACGAAGTGGCAGAAGAGTTTGGCTATACTGTGCTTGGTAAGGTGCCGCTGGATCCCAAGGTTTCCGCTCTGTGCGATAAGGGTATGCTGGAACTGATGGAAAACAACTATCTCGACGGCGCTATAGAAGCCGTTGAAAAGGCATTTGAAATATAAAAGAATGCAAGGAAAAAGGAACAGAAAACCATTTTTACGGTCTTCTGTTCCTTCTTGTTTTACGTGTTTTCCGCTTTCTTTATGGTCTCATTCACCGTATAGGCAAGAGCACCGATGCCCAAATCGTAACATATTTCCGGTATGCTGTCAACAAACTTTTTGACCGATTTAAAAACAAAAAGATGAGAGGAATTTTGTTTTTATTTTGTGTGATTTACTTCAAACCAGTGTCTTGCATAGTCGGCAACCGAGGGGATGATCTCTTTGATGACGATGTCGGAGGTATTGATCATCAGATGATAGCTTTCTTTTCTGCCCCATTTGCTGTCGGACAGAAATTCTCTTGCCTTGGCGCGGGAGGAGTCTACCTGCTTCATTTTTTTCTTCATTTCTTTTTCTGAAAAATCCTCGCCTGCGGGGGCACGGTTTTTACAGCGGCGCAGTTTGGCTTCCAGATTGGCATATACGAAAATGTTAAGCGGTGCATAATCCGCAAGAATTACGTCAGCAGAGCGACCGACGATCACGCAGTTTCCTTTTTCGGCAAGCTCTTTTAAAATGTGCTGCTGGGCAACCAGGATCTGGGTGGCATTTTGCTGCACTGACGCCGTATAATGAAAGGTTTGGCCGAAGGTGATCGGGATGGTACTGAACAAACCCTGCTCCATCATTTTGGAAACGTATCCTTCATCCATATTGCTTTTTTCCGCAATGGCAGTTAAGATCTCGCGATCGTAATATGCATAGCCGAGTGCGTCGGCCAATCGTTTGCCCAGCTCTCTTCCGCCGCTTCCGAATTCACGTCCTATGGTGATAATGTGCATATATATGCCCCCTTCATCAGTTGTTTTTGGATATTTATATTATAAACAGAAAATTTCTGTTTGTCAATATGAAATCTCTTGACATGAAAATTTTTAGGTGCTACAATGTATATATATAAATTATAATACTAAAAAGAGAGGTAAGAATGACAGTCCTGTATATTGTTGTATGTGTTTTGATCGGCTATTTTGTCGGCGGAATCAATCCTGCATATATCATTGGACGGTTTAAGGGTTTTGACATTAGAGGACGCGGTTCGGGAAATGCCGGCGCTTCCAATGCGGTGATCGTAATGGGGAAGGGCATTGGTATTTTTACCGCTTTATTTGATATTGCAAAGGCATATGTTTCTGTAAAGCTGGCGGCGGTTTTATTCCCTCAATTGAAGCTTGCCGGCGTACTCTGCGGAAGTGCTTGCATACTGGGGCATATTTTTCCGCCGCTGATGCGCTTTAAGGGTGGCAAAGGCCTTGCCTGCCTCGGCGGAATGGTACTGGCGCTTGACTGGCCGGTATTTGTGATCCTTTTGGCAATTGAATTGGTACTGGTGCTTGTGGTCGATTATATTTGCATCGTTCCCATCACTGCTTCTATTGTATATCCGATCATTTTTGCGCTTCGCACGGGAAGCATTGCCGGCGGGGTGATATTGGCACTTGTCGCTGTTATTATGCTGTATAAACATATAGAAAATATCAAGCGCATTATCAATGGCGAAGAAGCGCATTTCAGCTATTTGTGGAATAAAGATAAGGAATTGGAACGCCTGAAAGAAAAGACGGAAGAATGAAAAAAGCCCGGTGCAGGAGAGCTGTCATAAGGATGTTTTGAATATCCTATGCAAATAGCCGATTGACGAGCGCAAGAAAAGCCATAGTATAGAGTTCATTTGAGTTCTGTACTATGGCTTTATTTTTTTGATAAATGAAATTATTAATGATAAGAGTAGACTCAGTTCGGGTGTTTACAAATGATTTCGATTTAACTCTGCATAATTCCGTAATAAACCGTTGAAAAAAGAAAGAAAATATGATATAATTATATTATATAAATATGAAAACCTTCGGTTTCCGCGTGAATAACGATGCATTTCAAAAGAATTCGCGGTATTTCCGCAACGCGCTCGTGAGAGCAAATTACAACAATTTGCAAAAAGGCATTCACTTCACAACGAATTTTTTGGAAATGTTCTTCGGCAATCTTCTGCTTGATACCAATTACGAGCTGAAGAACCGATATATGCATGTGGATTATGTGGCAGAAAACGATTCCCAAAGTATCATTTCCAAAGTTCCAAAGTCTCAATTTGACACTTTGGACTGTACATTGGAAGAACTTGCGATTTTGGAAATGGTTGCAAATAATCCCACCATCAAGCAACAGGAACTTGCCGATACCACCGAAAAATCCGTTGCCACCATCAAACGAGTGATGAAATCCCTGCAGGACAAGAACTATATCCGCCGCGAAAGCGGAAAACGCTACGGCAAATGGGAAGTTTTGGTTTAGTATAATCTTAAAGCAAAGAATCTGTCTTCGCTTTAGAAGAAGCAATCGATGACCTAAAAGAGATTTATAGGCAAAAGAATTCATAAAATACGGAGCAAGAAGTATGTTCTACAAAATGATAGAAAACAAACGTAATCAGTGGTTATCATCTTCCAATTGTACGGTAACATCTCTGATTGATTATATTGTAAAAACAGGACAGATGCGTGATGCCCAGATTGAGGCTATCAAAACATATCTGTTCCTTAAAATCGCGTGTGAAGGCAAGCCTCTTGCTACGCTTTTCAAAAATGGAGCGTTCAATACACTTGATTTGAACGCTTTAGAGCTTTCGCAAAGTACAAGAGATTATCTGATCTCGCATCCTTCTGCAGCAGCTCTTTTTGAGTATGCGTGTATGAAGAATGATAACGATGAGCAGGTATCGGCAAAGCTTGAAAAGGCAATCAAGAAAACGCCTGATAGCATTGATTACAACAAGGTATGGAATGATACTTTTTATGGTATTACCTATACGGATTATCTGTTCAGCCTTCCTATGGGTGCAGGTAAAACCTATTTGATGGCAGCATTTATCTATCTTGATCTTTACTTTGCTATGAATGAGCCGCAGAATCTCGCATTCGCTCATAACTTCATTATATTCGCACCGTCGGGATTGAAATCTTCTGTTGTACCGAGCTTGAAAACAATTCAGAATTTCAACCCTGCGTGGATCATTCCCGAACCTGCTGCAACCGATATCAAGCGTATGATTTCTTTTGAGGTGTTAGATCAGAGTAAAGCGGAAAAGAAATCTAACAAAACAAAGAACCCGAACGTGCAGAAAATCGCAAATCATCAGCCTCTTTCCGAGCTTTTTGGTCTTGTTGCCGTAACAAATGCAGAAAAGGTCATTCTTGACCGTATTCAAGAAAAAGACGGTCAGATCAGTATGTTCGAGGAAAGCGATGATGAAAAGGATCGGCAAGCCAATGAGCTTCGTAATCTTATTGGAAAACTGCCGTCACTCTCTATTTTCATTGATGAAGTTCATCACGCTGTCAGCGACGAAATTAAGTTGCGTGCAGTAGTCAGCAAATGGGCGGAAAATCAAACAGTCAACTCCGTTATCGGTTTCTCAGGTACGCCATATCTTGAGAAAGCCGAAAAAATCAAAATCACCGACGATCTTGCTGTCGGAACAGCAGAAATCACCAATATCGTATATTACTATCCGTTGATCGATGGCGTGGGTAATTTCTTAAAGCGACCTATCGTAAAAATTGCAGAAGTCGCAGATAGCTCTCGCATTATTGAAAACGGTGTTCGGTTATTCTTTGATACATATAAGGATACCGTATATGACGGTGGTCTTGTTGCAAAACTTGGTATTTATTGCGGAACGATTGAAAAGCTCGAGGAAGTTGTTTATCCTATCGTTTCAAGCGTTGCGGCGGAATACGGAATATCCTCCGACGCAATCTTAAAATTTCACAAAGGCAATAAGCAATATCCGCAGCCTGCCGATAGCCAAATGCAATTCGATATTCTTGACAAGTCAATATCCAAAATTAGAGTTGTACTGTTGGTTCAGATAGGTAAAGAAGGTTGGGACTGCAAGAGCCTTACCGGTATAATACTATCTCAAGAGGGTGACTGCCCGAAAAATATGGTTTTGCAGACCTCTTGCCGTTGTCTGCGTCAGGTCGTGAAAGGCACACCCGAAACAGCCTTGATCTATCTCAACGACACGAATGCGGACAAGCTCAATGCACAGCTTTTACAACAGCATCATATTTCGCTCAAAGAATTTTCCGAAGCAAACAACGAAAAAACCACAATACGGAGATACGATAGAACTGCTTATCTCAAATTGCCCAAAGTGGATTTCTATCAGTTGAAAATCAACTATGAGTGCCTCGTGATAGAAGAAGCTGACATTGTAGGTGGTATAACCAAATCTACCGATAATGCTACTATTTCGGCGGATATTATCAGAACCACAGACCTTTCTATGCAAGACCTCGGAATCACGGTTGACGATAGTGAGCGCGGGAATGAACCTGCATCCTTTAACGCATGGCTCTACCGCATTACCAAGGGCAGCTTTGGCTTTGTAACAATGGAACAGCTCCGTCCGTATACCGAGGCATTGAATGCGATTTTTGAGCAGATAACCTACACCAAAGATGGTACCCGTTATTATAGTTCAAAATACAACCACTCATTGATTGAAGCAAATATCCGCAAGGCATTTTGTGACAAATGCAGCTTCTCTACACGAGAGGAATTGATTCCCGAAGAAGCAAATCTGTTGAACATTGCAAATTTCACATCCACTGTTCAAACAGAAAAGCCCGGGGATTACTACCCCGATGCAAAAACTGTTGAAAACATTATACAGGATGATAAAGGCAAGTTGAAAGTTGATCCCAAGATTCAACAGCTTATTGAACTTTCGGATGCAACCGGAAATGCAGCTTTTGCAGAAAATCTGCGCAAACAATACTCCTCGCATCCGCAGAAGAATCGTTCTTTCCAATATCTGCCGTATCGTACCGATAGCGGTTTTGAGCAAACGTTCCTCACAGAAGTGTTGGGGCTTGATGATATTGCTACGCTTGATCTTGAGGTATATTACAACGGCGATCGCGCAATGACCGAGTTCAAAATCAAGTGCTATAAGAACAACAACGGCAAATGGAGTTATGTAGGTATCTATACACCCGACTTCTTGATTATCAAGCGAAGGGACGGAAAGATACACAAAGCCATTATCGTTGAAACCAAAGGCGATATTTATAAAAATGAGCCTACGTTCAAAGATAAACGTACCTTTATGGAAACCGAGTTTGCGAAGAAAAATAATGAAGCATTCGGATATGACCACTTCGACTATCTCTATTTGGAGGATTCGCTTCCCGATAGTGATAGAATTATATTGACACACAAGAGAATTAAAGAGTTTTTCGGAGAATAAGAATGGAATTAATAGAGCCACTTGGAAATGGATACAAAAACTACGTATGGGATACAAATTCTTTAAATAAATTGGCTGATGATCCCCAAATGATCCAGTGTTGCCACAATGCTATACGCAATGGACATCGCTATTATATAACAACTGTGCAGGAACGAGAACTAACGGGTGTTCCAGATAGAACGTTAGAATATGATAATCCATCTAAATGGGGTACAGTTCAACAAAAAACTTTTGATGTTATGGAATCTCTTGGTTTTAAACAGGTTTCTTGTGTCGGCCTGTTATACCGATATTTTATTTTGCTTGATGGTAGTATGCGTGTTCTTGAATCCTCTGGTCCTCGTATAGATATGTTTAATTCTATTTACAACAACAATAACCATCATACACGTGATGCAACAATTGCTGAAGCCACAATATATCATGGTTGTACTCTCATATCTGGCGATAACCGTCTAAGAAACAAGGTGAATCGATTTTTTCCAGATAGCGCAATATCTTTTGATGAATATAAACACACCGTTTTTTCGTGTGAAATCAAGGAGGAAAAACACAATGCCAATTAAATACATACCTTTCATTCCCGAGCCGATTGAAGGACAGGCTGTTCTCGGGAACTTTAACAGAATACTGAAATACAAAGGTGCTGACGAGGTATCAATGACGCTTCAGCGCGGTATGCCCTTGTATGAGATGGAAAAAATAGAAACCGTGGGCGAAAACTCTGACGGGAATATGGTTATTCGCGGAGAGTGTGTTTCTGCGTGTGCATATCTTAAATCGCAGGGCATACAGGTAGACCTTGTTTACATTGATCCGCCTTTTGCAAGTGGTGCTGATTACGCCAAGAAAGTGTATATCCGCCGTAATCCCAAGGTGGCAGAAGCTATCGCCCAAGCTGAACAAGAACTTGATATTGATGAACTCAAAGCATTTGAGGAAAAGATGTATGGTGATGTTTGGGATAAAGAAAAGTATCTCAACTGGATGTACGAAAATCTGATGGCAATTAAATCCGTAATGAGCGAAAACGCATCAATATATGTTCATTTGGATTGGCATATGATACACTATATTAAAATTATTATGGATGAAATTTTTGGAGAAGATAATTTTATAAATGAAATAATATGGAGAAGAAAGCAGTCTGTTTCTTGGGCGAGCAAACAATTTGGAATCACCAATGATACAATATTATGGTATGGATATAATGCAGATGAGTATATTTTTAATCCAGAATACTCTATAGACGACGAAAATACTAAAAACTATTTAGAAAAACGATTTGTTTACGATGATAATGATGGCAAGGGGAAATATATGAAATCACCGCTTGTTAACTCATTGTATCGACCAAATTTGAAATATGTATTTCATGGGGTTAATCCTCCAGAGAATGGATGGTTATATAAAAAAGAGCGACTTGAAGAATGGTACCAGAATAATGAATTGGTAATGCCGTCTGATCCTAATATGAGAATTTATAGAAAAATCTATGCATCTACATATCAAGGACAACCTATTCAAAATATTTGGCTAGATATTCCGATAGTAAATCCAATGGCAAAAGAAAGAGCAGATGTAGATTATGCAACTCAAAAGCCAGAAGCTCTTCTTGAACGGATCATAAAGGCATCTTCCAACGACGGGATGCTTATTGCTGACTTTTTCGGCGGTAGTGGTGTTACTGCTGCTGTTGCAAATAAACTTGGACGTAAGTTTATTCATTGTGATATTGGGGTAAATTCTATTCAAACCACTCGTGACCGTCTTGTTGCAGACGGTGCGGAGTTTGGTGTACTTGAAATCAAGGATGGCGTACAGCTCTACCGCAATCCTGTTCAGACGATGAATAAGATCAAGGCGCTCATTCCCGGACTTAAGAACGAGGACTCTTTGGATTCTTTCTGGGAGGGTGCCATTTCCGATAGTAAGCTCGGCACGATTCCTGTATACGTTCCTAATTTGATGGATAGCTCCACCAAGCTTTTGGATGTTGTCCTTATGAATCGCATTATCCATCAGGCAATACCCGATTTGGATCATAATATCAAAAAGGTTATTGTGTATTATATCGACATTACCGATGAAGCTGAGATTCGCAAATTTATTGCCGAGGACGATAGCACAACTGTTGAAATTGAGCTTCGCGATTTGAAAGCAATTCTTGATGACATTGTGATCGGAGATTACGTAGAATTCCATTGCGAAGAAAACACCGAAACCTTGCTCGGAGGATATGCTATCACAATTGATAAATTTGTGAGCGACCGTGTAATGTCAAAAATTACAGAGTTCAATCATAAGTCTGCTCTCAATTCTTCCGAAAAGAAACCTTATAAGCCGATCATTATCAGTGATGATGGCTTAGAGCTTATTGAGTTCATCAGCGTGGATTGCACTTCCGCAGAGGGCGAATGGCACTCGGACAGCGAAATCAAAATAGACAAGCTCGGTTACGTTGTCCGCAACGGCGTGAAAACCAAGGAGTTTTGGGATTGCCGCATTACTTCCGATAATAAACCTCTCCGTATCAAGATCAGAAACATCTGCGGAGATGAAACGGTTTGGGAGGTTACTGATGCGAAATGATTTTGAGGAATTGAAAAATGCAATAATCAAAGTATGTGTACAAATATTGGATAATGAAGAGTTAAGGCAGCTCGTTGAAGAGGCTCAGACCATTGATGAGATAGTCAATATATTAAACAGTAACTCCTTAACTTTATCACAGAAGCAGATTGAAAGCTATAAACTGTTTCTAAAAAGCATAATAGACGAAAACCCATATTATGGACCTGTTACCAAGAATGTTTTTGTGGAGATTTTGAATTCGGATATCGGTCCGAAGGAAATGATACAAAGGTTCATTGAGTATACGTCGATAAATGATGTAAGACATTGATAATATCCCTATTACAAGTAAAATAACAGGAGGCACGGCGATGACAAAACAAGAATTTCTTGAATACTGCCTCAATACATACGGCACATCGCCGGACTATCCGTTTGACGAGGATTTTGAAACGGCAGTACTCAGGCACACGGATAACCGCAAGTGGTATGCCATTGTAATGCGTGTATCACGGCGCAAGTTTGGCCAGGACAGCGATGAGGTGATCGATGTGGTCAATCTGAAGCTTCCGACCGAGATGTTCGGCTCGTTCGGCGCTGCCGACGGAGTCTATCCCGCGTATCACATGAACAAACTTCATTGGATCTCGGTGCTTCTTCCCGATGCTCCCGAGGATGTGGTGCAATTTCTTATAAATGTGAGTTTTGAGGCGACAAAGGACAAGCGGAAACGCCAAAAGGCAACGGAATAATGCAAAAGGGTGGTTCGTGATTCCTCTTTTTTGTGCCGATTCTCTCTGGACATATTATCTTTTCAGTTTATTCTTGTGTTAAGCTGCAACTATATTGCGTTGAGTTTAAAAATTACTTAAGTAAGCATTTTAACCACTCTTTCGAAAATCTCCATAGTATTGTTTGTTGGGATATTAATTCTACGGAATTAAAGAGCGGAGAGGAAGTGACCGACGTAGCTAACCAAAAAAGAACACTAAAGATTATACCTCCGGAAACAACAGGAGACTATACACGGTTTTATTTGGATTCTCTTAGGAGTGATCGTAAAATTGAAATATTTGTTTTAAAATATTATTTGGAAGAAAAATGTGGAATTGCTTTTCATCCAAGAAACGAATTATCAATAGTATAAGTTTCTGCAATGTAGATTACAAAAGCCGGCAGCATACACTGTCGGCTTTTTTGGCACCCCCAACGGGAATCGAACCCATAACTAGCCCTTAGAAGTTTTCATAGGTGTTCGTGCTTATCTGCATTTGGGTGATTTTGTTGCAAAATAAGCGTAAAATCCACCGAAAAGATAGATTTTACGCTTAGTATGTTGTATGTGCGTTAGTAGGTTTTATAGTGCTTGGTATCGTGTGGGTGTACAACGGGTGTATATGTTGGTTAAAATCAAACCATTCTATATTGCAAGTAAACAACTTTAAAAATCACTCTTGAACAGTTTTTATACTCCATACATAGAGTCCGTCATTTTCAATAACTCCATACTGTATGGCAAGCTTTTCATCACTTTGAAGACGTGTAAGGACATCTTGCGGAAATGCATTAGATGGCGAAATGGCTTGATTGTCTATCTGAAGTTCAACTTTATATCCCATAAAGCTGTCACGGTAATAATGTTCTTCGTAGGAAATAACCACAGGATCACCTATAAAGTATTCGGCATCTCCATCTTTCATATTTGAATCGTATATAGCACTTTTAATAAAAAGATTTCCTAAGCCGACAGAACCAATCAAAGGTACCAAGATTAAAACTGCGAAAAATACAATCAATGCTTTGGGAAACTTAGTGTTATCATTTCGATAAGCAATAACTTGTGTAATCAAAAATTTAACAATGAAAAACAAAAGAACAGCCAAAGCGATTGCACCAATTGCATATATCACATTCATAACAGTGTTAAGTGGACTGTCAAATGTATAAATCTCCATAAAATCGGCTCCTTTCTTAAAGCACTACACGGTTTTGGGGAACAGGATAAGGAGTGGGGTAAAATTGCCGTCATTTCGACAATTCAACCCCTCTGCGAGAATTTCGCAAGCAGGATGCCCACCTGCAATTATTTTAAATCTTCTGTTTTAAATGTTGTATATCCTTCGTAATGATAACTTGTGTCTATGCCTTTCATAAATACTTGACGGTCATTTACTTTTTCGGTGAGAGCGATCCTTATAAGGTGCTTGATTTCAATATCCTTAATAGGACTTCTTTCCATAGCAAGAAGATAATCATCTTTATCTACAAGACTCCAGTCTACAACCATTCTAAGCTCGCTTTTTAATATATGGTCAAGCCAAATTCGTGTTGCACGACCGTTCCCCTCACGAAAGGGATGCGCTATATTCATTTCAACGTATTTCTCGATAATTTGGTCAAAAGTGCTTTGAGGCATATTTTCTATATTAGCAAGTGCGGCATCAAGATACATCAACGGTGCAAATCTAAAGTTGCCTTTTGCAATATTAACAGTGCGCGTCTTTCCTGCAAAATCGTATATATCCGAAAAAAGAAACTTGTGTATTTTGGAAAGAGCACCAAATGTTCCTGGGTGCAATGAAGAAAGAAAATTCGTTTCAAAAAGTTCTATCGCGCGTATTTTGCTTATGCGTTCTTCCTCGCGAAAAAGCTGCGCAGAATCTGTAATACTTAACTTGTTTTCGAGTGCCATATTTTCTCCTTTTTCTGCATCTAACGATTTACTGTATTGTACCATAAAACAAGGTGGATTTCAAGGGAATATAACAAAATAAGCTATATAATAAAAAGTTCGAAACCGTCGAAAAATCGAGGTTTCGAACTTGGCACCCCCAACGGGAATCGAACCCATAACTAGCCCTTAGGAGGGGCTTGTTATATCCATTTAACTATAGGGGCGTATGAAATTTGACTCAGTATAGCATAGTTTTTTCATTGGCGCAAGTATTTTTTAAAATTCTCTTGAAAAAATAATCCATATGTAGTATAATACATCTATTATGACCGTTACTTGAAGGGAGGGCTTTGTTTGCCGTCGGTAATTCGACATTTTGTGGTAGCATTTTTGATCGCCGCGCTGATATTCGGCATTGCGGGTGCTGTGGCACTCGGATGGTTTGGAAAAGCGGTGCGTAATAAAGAACAAAGTTATGTGACCGATGAAACTGATACCAAAAACGAGACGGAAGACGATAGCGAGGAAGGCTCCGGCAGTGAGGCGTCCTTTTTAAAAGGTCAGTCCTTCTCCATGCTTCTGATATTGAATGATTATCAGCCCGACCGTTATCATTACGGTATTGATGACAATTATACGGGAATTGTGTATCCAAAGCTCAAAAAGGCTGACACACTATTGTACCTGCGCTTCAGCAGAGAGAGCGCCTCATTATATACGGCAGTCATTCCTTCCAAAACGCAGGTGAAAGTGGACGGCGTGGATATGACTTTGGCAGAAGCATACCATTATAAAGATGCGGCGTATATCTGCAATAAGGTGTCTTCACTGCTTGGTACGAAGATCAATTATTATTGTTCGGCAACATACGATGAGTTTGTTTCGTTTATAAACGGTTCCGCCATGAACGGTGTTACGCTGAATGTACCCAATGATATGCGTTTGACTTTGCGCAGCGGAACCACGGTCAATTTGACCAAAGGCTCTCATTATATGGACGGTGAGCAAGCGCTGGCGCTGATCAGGGAAGAAGGCATTTCGAACAATGAAACACGCAGCCGTTTGCGGATGGATCTGATTTACAAGGTGCTTGAAAAACTGACCACGCTGGAGAACAAACGAAATCCCGAAAAATTCCATGCGGCGGTTCTTGCCCCCATGACGACCAATCTTGGCGCCGCCCAGATCATCGCCAATGTGGATATGATGTTTGCGTATTTTGAGTTGGAAAAGAAAGAACTGACTGTTCCGGGGAAATATGATGTGCAGGGTAACTTTATTGTCAATTCCAAAGAAACCCTTAGTATTTTCAGAACCGGCGCGGTTTTAGAATAATGAACAGAAAAGAGGAAAACAGACTATGAATCACAATGAAAAAACAATGGAAAAAGTAGTAGCGCTTTGCAAAAACAGAGGCTTCATTTTTGCGGGATCTGAAATATACGGCGGACTTGCCAACTCTTGGGACTACGGCCCTCTCGGCGTTGAATTCAAAAACAACGTAAAGAAAGCTTGGTGGCAAAAGTTTGTGCAGGAGTCTCCCTATAATGTGGGTCTTGACTGCGCCATTATGATGAATCCTCAGGTTTGGGTGGCTTCCGGCCACCTGGGCGGTTTCTCCGATCCGCTGATGGACTGCAAGTCCTGCAAGACCCGTCACCGTGCTGACAATCTGATCGAAGATTATGCTGCCGCAAACGGCGAGGAAGTGAATCCCTCCGGTTGGACAAACGAAGAAATGGCTACTTATATCAAGGAGCATCACATTGCCTGCCCTGACTGCGGTGCTGAAAACTTTACCGATATCCGCCAGTTTAATTTGATGTTTAAGACATTTCAAGGTGTAACAGAGGATTCATCCGCAACGCTGTATTTGCGTCCCGAAACTGCACAGGGAATTTTTGTGAACTTTCAGAATGTACAGCGTACCACCCGCAAGAAGCTTCCTTTTGGCGTGGCACAGATCGGTAAATCCTTCCGTAATGAAATTACGCCCGGTAACTTTACCTTCCGTACCCGTGAATTCGAGCAGATGGAGCTGGAATTCTTCTGCAAACCCGGCACCGATCTGGAATGGTTTGCCTACTGGCGCGAATACTGCAAGCAGTTCCTTTTGAATTTGGGCATGAAGGAAGAAAATCTGCGTTTGCGTGATCACTCTGCCGAGGAACTTTGTTTCTATTCCAAGGCAACTACCGACTTTGAATACCTTTTCCCCTTCGGTTGGGGCGAACTGTGGGGTATTGCCGACCGTACCGATTACGATTTGACACAGCACAGCAATGTCAGCGGCAAGACTCAGGATTATTTTGATCCCACCACCAATGAACGCTATATTCCGTATGTAATTGAGCCTTCCCTCGGTGCCGACCGCGTGGCGCTGGCATTCCTTTGTGAAGCATATGATGAAGAGCAGATCGGCGAGAACGATGTGCGTACCGTACTGCATTTGCATCCTGCGCTGGCTCCTTACAAGGCTGCTATTCTGCCTCTTTCCAAGAAACTGGGTGATAAGGCACAGGAGATCTATGCAACTCTTTCCAAGTATTTCTCGGTGGACTATGATGAAACCGGCTCCATCGGTAAGCGTTACCGCAGAGAAGATGAGATCGGTACACCTCTTTGCATTACCGTGGACTTTGAAACTGTGGGAGATGCCAATACGCCTGCCGATAACTGCGTGACTGTGCGTGACCGCGATACCATGGAACAGGTGCGTATTCCTGTTGAAAGCTTGGTTGACTACATCCGCGATAAGATCGCGTTTTGATCATAGCTGTATATAGCCAAATAAAATCCTGCCGGTAAATTTCCGTGCAGGATTTTGTTTTATAGTGCACTGTTTCATATCGGAAGCGCCCACTGCATACATTGGCAAAAAGGAGGGCGTTTCAAAATGAAAAAAGTATGGATCTTTTGCGTATTGTTGCTTTTCCTTTTGGTATCATGCGGTAAGGAATCTCCGAGTACACTGTCACTGGTAACGGATATACTGGAGGCACATCCCTCGCTTCCCGCGGGGGATGTGATTTATCATAGCGGCGCACTGCCCGGACAAAAGGCATATATGACACCGCGGCTGCAATCGCTTTTATACGATGACGGCAGAGATCGAGAGATGCCTGAATTTTCTGCGGTGTTGGATTATGCGGTCAATTTATCCGACGGTCAGTACGGCATGGAAATACATGCCTTTCATATGGCAAGCGAGGCAGATGCGCGCAGTATGGAAAAACTGCTCACGCGTCGTATCAGACTCTTAAAGCGCCGCCGACTTTATTTGTATGCGCCCGACGCCTATGAGGATTATCTGGTTTCCGCAGTGGTGGTGATTGAAAAGGAATACGTGTTTTTGCTTGCCACAGGGCGTAATGAACAAATACTGAAGCAGCTGCGGGATCGTTTATAATCAGACAAATCGGGGGGCAAGACGGTGGTACATGCTGTCCAGATAAGCGGCAGATCGATTGAATTTAGATTGTTCCTCTTCGGATAGCGTAAGTCCAACGATCTCGCGTATCCCATTTTTGCCGACAATAGCGGGCACGCCGATATAGACATCCTTAACGCCGTATTCTCCGTTTTGATAGCAGGACAGGGTAAAAATGCTTTGTTCGTTTGAAAGGATGGCATCGGTCAGACGGCATAGGGCAAGGGCAATGCCATAATAGGTGGCGCCCTTTGCGGCAATGATCTCGCCAGCGGCATTTCGTGTTTGCGCTTCGGTTTCAAACAGTGTTGTCAAAGGGAAGCGGCGCGGGTCTTGACGGCAGACATCAATGACCCATTTTGTGGCAACGGTTGCCTGGCTCCATGGTACAAATTCACTTTCTCCGTGTTCGCCCAGTACATAAGCGTGGATGTTTTTGGGATCCACCGAAAAGAAATTTCCAAGCAAATAACGCAGTCTGCCGGTATCAAGGATCGTTCCGCTTCCGATCACGCGGCTGTGAGGGGCACCCGATAGCTCTAAGGTCAGTTTGGCCATGATGTCAACGGGATTGGTGACCACCAGATAAATGCCTTGAAATCCGCTGTGAACAATATTTAGCACCACTTCTTCCATAATAGCGGTATTTTTGGAAAGCAGCGCCATGCGGTCCTGCCCCGGTTTTTGATTAGCACCTGCCGCAATCAGCACGATGTCTGCGTCACTCAGATCTGTATATTCTCCGGCAAATACCTCGGTGGTTCTGCCCAGAAAAGAGGCACTGTGGGATAGATCTGCCGCTTCGCCTTCTATGCGGTGGCGGTCAATGTCAATCAGTACCAGCTTATCGCAAATGCCGTTTTGGATCAGTGAAAACGCATAGCTCATGCCCACTTGACCGCAACCGACGATTCCGATTTTTCGTTCGTTTGTTCTCATATTTCCTCCGTTTGTTTATTCCGCATTAGTGTTCCCCGGAGAAAGCTAAAAATACTCCATATATGTTTACCGGCTGTCACAGAGCCGGCTTTTTTGTTGATATAATATACAAAAATAGATATAAAAAATTGTGCAAAACGCTGTTTTAAAAAAATATTGAAAATTTTTTCAAAAACGATGTTAGGTTTTTGCAGTTTTGTTGTCTTATATAGGTAGAGGGCAAAGAATGCTCAAATGTGAATTTTGTTGTCTGTTTACAAAATCTTAACAAATAAAGAAAATATATATGCTAGAATGAAATGG
>SVRY01000035.1 GCA_015064585.1 Oscillospiraceae bacterium | reverse complement strand
AAAATACCAAGGGACATCGAAATGGCTACCAAACCAATTCACCTGACAGGATGAGAGCATAAGAGTTGAAATAAGTAAAAATAAAGAAATTAATACTTTTTTCATTATAGCACCGCCTTTCTGATTTCATTATATCACACTGTGGGGCAGATTGCAAGAAAAAATGAAGCATTCGCTTCGCGAATATGAAGCAGAAGCCTTACGGCTTCTATGAAGCACTCGCTACGCTCGTATGAAGCAAAGCGTGATGTTACTTCTCCGTGAGCCGAAGGCTCGCTTCATAGGGCGAAGCCCTGCTTCATGAGTTGCTTCGCAACTCGCTTCATGCGCGTCAGCGCGCTTCATTTCCAAAAACAAAAGCACTGCTCTCGCAGTGCTCTTTTGTTTGAGGTGTGTTGACAAAAAAGATGACACTTATTTTCGCTGTTTTCTTTGCTTACACCGTGCCAAATTGCGAGTCATGCTCAAAAGCTGAAAAGGTTTGCTGTTGAAAATTTGACGGTTTTATGATACAATATAGAAAACTCAAATTTTTTCAAATCCTTTTACAGTTTTTCGAAATTATGTCGACTGTATTTATGAAGGGCCTTTCAGACTATCAGAGAAGGAGGTGCGATATGGAACTTCAAACCAAAGCGGCAGTCACAATGAGTGATGAGCAGATTGTTGAGCTTTATTGGCAACGTGATGAGCAAGCTATCAAGGAGACCGATATCAAGTATAAAAAGTTCTTGCTATCCATAGCGTATAATATTGTTCACGATACGTGCGATAGTGAGGAATGTCTGAATGATACATATATCGGTGCTTGGAACTCGATTCCCCCTGCAAGACCTACTTTGCTTCAAGCGTTTCTTGCTACGATCATGAGAAGGACGGCGATTGATTGCTACAAGGCAAGAAAGCGGCAAAAGCGAATTGCTTCAGAATTAACGGTATCTCTGTCCGAGGTTGAGGATTTCATTGCCGACGACGATGATATGTATTCTGAAACAGATGCAAAAGAGCTTGGTCGGGTTATCAGCGATTTTGTCCGATTGCTATCAGACCGTCGGATGTATATCTTTATGAGCAGGTACTATTTCGCACGTCAGATCAAGGAAATCGCAAGGCTACTTGAATGTAGCGAATCAACAGTCAACAAAGAGATCACGGCGATCAAGTGCGATCTGAAAGAAAAACTCGAAAAGGAGGGCTATTCTATATGAAAGAAAATGAGTTTTTAGACGGTGTCAGCAATATTGAACCCGATGTTGTAGAACGCTTTGTTAAAATGGATAACAAGCTTCAAAAGAAAGCAAATAAACCAAAATCGAAAGGCATATGGCTTCGCTTTGGAGCAATCGCGGCTTGCTTCTTACTGATTGTAAGCGCAGTCATCGTTGTGCCGATGCTGAGAGAGGATAATCCGGGGATTGTCACACCGCCCAATAATAACCACACTCCTATTGTATTCGATGCTACGGTATCACCAGAAAAGCTAAACGGTAGCAATTCCGAATTCATAGTAGGCACATCGTTAGCATTAAACGGAGGTGCCGATTCTGATCCACCGGCTTTTCAATTTAGTGCCGAAATTGCCGTAAAAGCAAAGGTTGTTAAGAATCATTCCGATAAATACTATAAGCTTGACATAAGCTCAGAATATCGTCCTACTGCATATAGATTGATACAAATGGAAACGATAGAGGTTATTAGCGGCGAAAATGTACCACAGTATTTTCTGTATTTAATTCCCGAGTATGTTTATGTTGATATGTCCGTATATGATTCACTCCTAATATCTATGTCTCAGCTTGGTGTAGAAAACTATGTTTTGAAAAACGGGACCCAAAACCAAATGGAGTCGTTTGAATTGCCTATATTTGCAGATTATCAGGATGAACCGGAGCTTGGAAACATCATTGCCTTCAGCGATGGCATATTTGATGAAAGTTTGTGGCAAAACGAAACTTGGTTATACGGATATCAGTTTGCAAGGTATTATCTTGACAATCCCGAGCATAGTAATCTTGTTGTCTCACGTGGAGACTCCGAGCGCGCCGTTATATCTGCTATCAAAAATCAATATGACGAATGGTACGGTGGCAACTATCAAGCACGCTCTGTAGTAACACTCAGTTTTACTACCCAGGCAGCCAAAGATGCCCTTGAATATGTAAAGCCCTTTGCCAACGGTATTTTTTCTCAAAGATATGAGCCATATTATGGAAACGGTCAACTCATTTTCAGGCGCTATATTAACGGTTGTCAAACCGAAGAAACGATAACGATAGATCTTCTTACTGAAGAAGTAACCTATTCCGAGGTTCGTTATACCAAAGAAGATATGGTGCAGATGGAAAACATCTCCGCGCACCTCTCCGAAAAAGCAGCCGAATATGTGGAGCAATTGCCGATTCCGCCGCATACTGCCCCCGAAGGAAAAGAGCTTCTGTGTCTGAATCTCTATGCGTGGTACGTCAAGGTTGATGGCAAATTGTTCGGAGTTATCAAAACTTCTTGGAGATATAAAGAAAAAGATGATTGGTACATTCAATACTATGACGATTCTTACACCTTGTACGATATGTCAGCAGGAACTGCCACCGATATTTCAAGAGATGACTTGGTGGCTATCATAGGGACTCGCAATGTGTATATGGGTGAATACGGAATAGGAATCGAAATGCCCATGTAACTGAATAACAATAGTAAGGCGAGCGCAAAATACGCTCGCCTTATTTGAAAATCACACGAAAATCAAGAAAATATGATAAAAAGAAGACATTTGCGATGAAAAATCGCAAATATCTCCCCTAAAAAGGCACGGTAAAGGTTCACTTCTGCTCCCTTGCCCGAAAATACCGTTTTACATCTTTTTATTTGCCTCAAAATCCGATTTTCAAAAAAGCAAGAAAAACGGCGAAAAACGAAAAAAACCCGAGAAAATCTCGGGTTTTTCGATTGGCATCTTTTTTGTCAAGACGCATTTGGCTCGTGTTGACAAAAAAGATGCCGTATTAAATCAGACGTATTTTGAGAAAGTTTCTACATATCGAGAGCCGAATTTAACTGTTGTTATTTGTGAAAACGGAATTTCGAGTAATCCATCCTTCCAAATGCCGTCTGCATCAAAATACTTAAACAAGACCTTGTTTTTTAATACTTTTTCAATATGTCCAATGGCAAATTTCCATTCGTCATCGTCAAGACTTTCTTTTTCAACAATAATATTTTTTCCTGTTTTTTGCAAAGAAAGGAATACGCTGTGCCAATCACTCAGATCAATGTCGGGCGTTACCAAAGCATCAACTATTCCCTCGGCTTTTAATATTTCATTTCGTTTATCGTCATTCAGCTTGATCTTTGTCATATCGCAAAAGCGGCGAATTTCAAAACCGTCCAAAAGGAAATCGTCGTGCTTTGCGCCAAGATAAAGTCTGTCGCTCATTTTAAGGAGAAAATGATGCATGTAATAATAGTCATACTTAAATTCCACACAGCAAAGTGTTTTGGTTTCTATCGCTTTACACGCAAGCTCCTTCATTTCGGATTTTTTCATAATACCACCGCCTTTCTGATTTTATTATAGCAGACTTTGGGGTGTTTGTAAAGTGAAATATTCGGCTGGCGCCGAATGTGAAATAATTCACTTCGTGAATTGTGAAATATCGCTCCCTATGGTCGCGATGTGAAATGAAATAAATCCCCTCACGCGCCGCAGCGCATTTCACACGCGAAGCGTATTTCACGCACGAAGTGCATTTCACAAATCCCGCAAGGGATTTATTTCGTTGAAAAAAGAGAGCAAGTCGTTGACTTGCTCTCTTTTTTCTGGAGGCGTCACCCGGATTTGAACCGGGGAATAACGGTTTTGCAGACCGTGGCCTTACCACTTGGCTATGACGCCGTGACAACGATGGCAGTATAGCACAGCTAAAGTGGTTTGTCAATAGGTTTTTCAAAAAAATTTATTTTTTTAAAAAAGCTCGGCAAGAAAAGACTTGGTGAACATTTCCTTTTTATCAAAATCCATGGCGGCTCCGTATAGCTCTTCCAAAGCAAAATGATGCTTTCGCATTTCGTAGAAAGCGTCTGTTGCCGCATTGATAAAGCGCCTTTCGCCGTCCAAAAGAAAACGGATCATACTGCCGTCATCCCCGAGACTTCCCTGCAAAAGAAACCTTCTGGTGCCTACATTTTTGCCCATTGCCCCCGCCATGGCAGTGACAAGCACACCCGATGAGGGGAAATACACTGCCTCGGGCAACGAAGGTGTGATCGGATGGGGAGAATACTCCATTTCTCTTCCCTGTTCTTTTCCCGCCAAAAGCAGTATTTCCAAATACAAATGCTCAATTCCGTAAAGCGGACTTAACACAAATATTTTTTGTGCCAGACGGGAAAAGGTTTCCAGCGTATACTCTCCGCGCATACCGAAGGTCCGCATGGGTCTGGGCAGTGCCTTTCCTTCTTTATAGGGAATCTTTTTGAGAAAAAGCTCTGCCGCCCGGTGCATTTTTTCTGAATTCAAATGCTTTTTCAAAATGCGATGCCGATCAAGGGCGCACTGCCCCGCCAATTTCAGATTCGTCAAGGCTTCGTCATAAGCCTCTGCTTTTTTATCCGAAAGCGCCTTGATCTGCTCTCTCTTGGTTCTTAACATACCGCTATTCCAAAACTGCCCCAAATTCAGTATTTCCTCTCTTGCCCCCGGCAATTTCGGCTCCAGGGTGTGGGGGGCTGTGCCGTCAAACAGGGCAATTCCCCTTTCGGGAATGCGAATACCGTCCAGTGAATCGGGATCGGAGGAGCAAAGATATTTTTCATACAAAAGTCCCCTTTGCTCTGCCGCCTCTGCCGCCTGCTTTAGAAAATAGGATTTTCCCGTGCCGGGCCCGCCCTTTAAAATATAGACCCTGTCGTCCGAACAAAAAGCATCTTCAAAATAATTCAAAAAGCCCTGCGCCGTATTGGACGCTGTAAAATAGATCAAATCATTCCTGCGCATATGTACCATCACATACCATCCAATCAGATATACTGTATTCATATTCTATTCTCCAATCGTATTTTGGTGCACAGAAATATAAAAAAGGCACGATTTTTTTCAATCGTACCCTTTTGTCAAATTTATACTTGCGGAAATTCTTTTCCCGTGTGCTTGCTGCGCATGATCTTTTTATGCAAACTGGCGGCAGAAAGCCCCGAAATGCCAGAAAAAATACCGAAGAAATTAAAGGAAAACAAAACGCAAAGCACCAACTGAACAATGGAGAAAAGTTTGATCCGCCGAATGATTACGGCTAGCTTATCGTCCACAATGGGCGCTGTTCGCAAACTGCGGCGCGTTTCGCTGAGATAGAAGGTCAAAAACAACATAAACAGCATGGTCGAGCCCAACATGATCGCCATTGCCAGCATAACACCGCGCACATATTTTACAAGCTCGTTTTCGACAATAAAGTCGATCGCTTCCTCTTCTGTCATTTCCTGATATTCCACGATCCCTTCCACCAGTGTTTCCTGCAACGATTCTTTCTCCTGTCTCAGAATTCCGATGTTGTCAACCAGCGAAAACACGCACATGACCACAGCGATCACCGTAGCGATCAGTTGGGTTCCCATGCGCTGACCGATGAGTACCGACAGCGGGATCTTGCGAAAGGTCGGCCCTTCAGGACCAAAACCGCCAATGGTCTTGACCATGGTCACATTGGGTGTTTCTTCCTCCTGCGCCTCGCTCTCTTCGTTCTTCCAGATATATCCGTCCTCAAAGGTGATCTCTTCGATATGGAATTGACCCGAAACGGCATTTTCGCTTCGCAGGGTGATAGGCAGATCCCTTCCGAATTCATCCTCGGTATTGCCGATATCATCCAGAATGTAACCCTTTTCCCGTTCGATCACACTGCCTTTTTCATTTTTCACTTCGTATCCGACGCTGATCTTCAAAATCGCCGCACTGTATTCATTTTTCATAGTGGGGATCATAAACAGCATGTTTTCCTTGTTATCCCGCCACAGCGACACCTCATGCACCGCCAGCGGACAGCCATCGGGCAGCTGCACATTGATTTCACCAATTTTTTGAAAGCGTTTTTCCATTTATATTTTTACTCCATATTCATTACACAGTATACACAGTTTAACACATTCGCCACCGCTTTGCAATGGATTTTTTGAAATTTACCGAAAGTTCATAATTTTATCACATTTATGACAAAATTGAAAAGGCGCCTTTCACAGCGCCTTTATCGATGAAATCTTATTTCAAAATTTCCAAGAAGCAGAGAATGGAAAGAATCACGCCTACTATTACATAAAGGTCAACCAGCGAGCCGAGAATTCTGAGAACAAGAGCCAAAATAAAGCCGAGCACCGGAATACCGGTCAGCAAGCCCGCAACCCAGATCACTGCACCGGCAATGATACCGAATACCAAATAAAGAATCAGAGTAATAACAAAGTTGCCTACTTCAGATTTTTTGCACTTAAAAGCATGGGGAAACAGTTTCTTCAAAATATCCATGATGTTTCTGTCCTTTCAAAATTTTAAGTATTCACTGTGAATACTACTACATACAGTATAGCAACAAACCAACTTTTTGTCAAGCATTTTGTTAAAATTTGTCTGTTATCTCAGTTTGCTAAAAAAACATCAAAGAATTTTGCAAAACATATTGAAAAAATTTTACAATTATTGTATAATGTTAGTGTATGTAACTCTAACTAACTTCTACAAGGGGGAACTCCAAATGAAAATCGGCAACATCAATCTGGAAGTCAAAAAGTCTCCGGTGCTCGAGCCGGAATATGTCCCGATGGGGCTGTATATGGACGCTTATGAAAAAGGCGCCACCGAGCCTCTCGCAATCGCCGTATACCGTGAAAACGAAAACGTAAGCGTATACGACACCAAGATCTACGGCACGCCCGAAATGCTGGAAGAAGACTGCCGCTACGTAGAACGCATTGTAAAGTTCATGCTGTGGGCAGCAGGCGGTTTCCGCGTAGTGATCTGCGGCAACCCCACCGTTTTTGAAAAGGTGGCTGCACTGTACGTCAGAGGCGGACAGCAGCACTTTGATGTAAAGACCATGTCTGACGTATACGAAAACGAATTTTCCATCACCAACCTGCCCTACAGTGAAAAGCCCGAACCCAAGTCTTCGCCCAAATCGGTCGGCGGTTATACCGACGGTTGCCGTATCGGCTTTGATGCAGGCGGATCTGACATGAAGGTTTCCGCAGTGGTCAACGGCGAAGTAATCTATTCCGAAGAGATCGTTTGGCTGCCCAAGGTCAACTCCGATCCCGATTACCACCTGTCCAACATCGTAATGGCTATGCGCAAAGCTGCCGAAAAGATGCCCAGAGTGGACGCCATCGGTATCTCCTCCGCAGGTATTTACGTAAACAACCGCACCATGCTCGCTTCCCTGTTCTTGGCAGTGGGTCCCGAAGACTTCGAAGCAAAGGTAAAGGATATCTATAAAAACGCATGTAAGGAAGTGGGCGAAACCATTCCTTATGAAGTAGCAAACGACGGTGACGTTTCCGCACTGGCAGGTGCAATGGATCTGAAGGACAACCGCGTAATGGGTCTGGCAATGGGCACCTCCGAAGCAGTGGGTTATGTTGACGCTTCCGGCAATATCACCGGTATGCTCAACGAGCTGGCATTCGCTCCCATTGACATGAACCCCGAAGCACCGCTGAACAGCTGGTCGGGCGACAAGGGTGTTGGTTCCGATTACCTGTCTCAGGATGCCGTGATCCGTCTGGCTCCCAGAGCAGGCATCACCCTTGACGAAAACCTCACGCCCGCTGAAAAACTTAAGGTCGTTCAGAAGCTGGCAAATGCAGGCGATGAAAACGCTCTCTCCATTTTCGCTTCTATCGGTGCATATCTGGCTCATGCCATCGGCACTTACGCGCACTTCTATGAAATCAAGCACCTTCTGCTGCTGGGCAGAGTTACCTCCGGTAAGGGCGGTGACCTCTTGGTTCAGACCTGCATCGACACCCTCGCTGCAGACTATCCCGGTCTTGGCGTAAACGTAGAACTGCCCGACGAAATGGCAAGAAGAGTTGGTCAGAGTATCGCTGCCGCTTCTCTTGTTAAACTGTAATAAAGACAAACAGCAAGCAGATCCCTGCGATCTGCTTGCTTTTCTTTTTGCCCCCCGTTGCAATTTTGGGAAATTTATGATAGAATTAAGGAAACTTTAAATTTGAAAGGAATTGATCACTATGAAATGCATGTCTATCAATATACAGCACGGCAGGCACTTTACAAAAAAAGTCATCGATCTTGCCCATATCGCCGACACCATCCGCAAGGAAGACCCCGATGTGGTTGTCATGAACGAAGTATACGGCAAGGGAGAAGGCAAGGACTTTACCGGTCAGGCAGAACAGATCGCAGAACTGCTTGGTTATCACGCATTCTTTGCCCCTGCCATTGACATCACAGGCCACGGTCCCTATGGCAATGCGCTGCTGTCCCGCAATCCCTTTTTGTCCGCAGAGGTAGTGCCGGTGCCAAAGGCGCCCAGACTGTACAAAGGTTATTATGAAGACCGCTGTCTTGCCATCGGGGTTACCGAAGTTAATGGCAAAAAGGTCACTCTGCTCGGTATTCATTTTGGGCTACAGCCCGACGAAGCGGAGCTTTGCACCGAAACGGTCTGCAAAGCAATCAAAGAATCCCCCTATCCCGTGGTACTCATGGGCGACTTTAACTTAACCCCCGACAGCCCCCTACTGGATCCCATTCGCGCACTGCTCACCGATACCGACGCTTTCTATCAAGGTGCATGCAATTTCACCTTCCCCACCGATGTGCCGGAGATCAAGATCGACTATATTTTCGTCTCCCCCGAGCTTACCGTAAAGAATGTGGATATTCCGCAGGTCGTAGCAGCAGACCATCTGCCCGTCACCGCCGAAGTGGAATTTTAAAATGGAAAATGCCATTGAGATCCGCAATCTAAACAAGCATTTCGGAGAAATCCATGCGGTCAATGACCTAAGCTTTACAGTAAAAAAAGGTGCTTTCTTTGCCTTTTTAGGCGTAAACGGTGCCGGAAAAAGCACCACTATCCAAATGATATCGGGAAGGCTTACAAAGGATAGCGGCAGTATTTGGGTAGACGGCATGGATATTTCGCAAAACAGCGACGCAGTGCACCGCACCCTTGGCATTGTTTTTCAAAATTCCGTACTGGATGCCTCTCTTTCAGTATACGATAACCTGCGCTCCCGCGCGGCGCTTTACGGTATCACAGGCGCCGCTTTTGCCAAGCGCTATGCAGAATTATCTTCCCTTTTGGATTTTGACAACTATGCCAAGCGTCCTCTTTCCAAGCTTTCGGGCGGTCAAAAACGCCGCATCGACATTGCCAGAGCGCTGATCCACGATCCCAAGATCCTCATTTTGGACGAACCCACCACAGGTCTTGACCCCCAAACCAGACACTTGATCTGGCAGGTGCTGACCGAGCTTCGCCAAAAACAGGAGCTTACCGTTTTTCTCACCACCCACTATATGGAAGAAGCGGCAGACGCCGACTACGTAGTAATTTTGGATAGCGGCAAGATCGCGGCAGAAGGCACCCCCCTTTGGCTGAAAAACAAATATACCGGCGACTATATCACCTTTTATTCCGCCGCCGAAAAAGATCTTTCGGTTTTGAGTCTGCCCATTTCCCGTCAGGCAAATGCCCTATGCGTATCAGTACCCGATACTGCCGCCGCCACAAGGCTCATCCTTTCCCATCCCTCTCTCTTTACCGACTATGAGATCACCAAAGGAAAAATGGATGATGTATTTTTGGCAGTCACAGGGAAACATCCGGAAGGCGGTGGATCCGAATGAAGATTTTATCCGCGCTCATTCGACGCAATACCAAGCTCTTTTTCCGCGACAAAGGGATGTTTTTTACCTCGTTGATCACGCCGCTGATCCTTTTGGTGCTGTACGTCACCTTCCTTGCCGATGTCTACCGAGACAGCTTTGCCATGGGGCTTGGCGAAAGCCAGATTTCGCAAAAACTGCTTAACAATCTTGTGGGCGGACAGCTATTCTCCTCTCTGCTCGCTGTCTGCACCGTGACCGTGGCATTTTGCTCCAATATGCTCATGGTACAGGACAAGGTCACAGGGGCAAGGGATGACTTTGCCGTCACCCCTGTCAAAAAATCGGTGTTGGCGCTGGGATATTATTTGTCCACTGTGATTGTCACCCTTGCCATTTGTGTTATTGCCGCTCTGTGTTGTCTATTTTACATGGGGATCGGCAAATGGTTTTATGCCCCGCTTGATCTTTGTTTGATCTTTGCCGACATTTTCCTGCTTGTCATGTTCGGGGTAGCACTTTCCTCGGTCATCAACCATTTTCTGTCCTCGCAAGGGCAGATCTCGGCAGTAGGCACTGTCATCAGCGCGGGCTACGGCTTCCTTTGCGGTGCCTATATGCCCATTTCTCAGTTTGGAAGCGGACTGCAAAAGCTGCTTGGCTTCCTGCCGGGAACCTACGGCACGGTCCTTTTGCGCAATCATACCATGAATCCCGTCATCGGTCAAATGGTCAAGGAAGGACTGCCTCAAGATGCCGCAAGTACCCTTCAAGATGTGGTGGACTGTCATTTCTATTTCGGAAGCAGTACCGTTTCGATCCCCACGATGTATATAGTTCTCTGCACAACGGTTATTTTGCTGATCCTTGGCTATATCGCCCTGCAAAAATGGGGAAAAGGAAAGGGATGAATATGAAAAAGCTGTTTGGAAAGATCATCCCGCTTTGCGTGCTTTTGGGTGCGCTTTTCTCAGAAGGTATCTTCTATCTGCTTTTAAGGCAATTTCTAAACCCTTTTTTCAGCATCATTTTAGCACTTCTGCCCTTTCTTCCCTTTCTCATCTACGGCGCGGCGCGCAAGCAAAAGCCGGGCAAAATGCGCAGAATGTGCAATCTCATCGGGGGCGCACTCATTACCCCCGCCTGCTATTTTATGATCTTTAGCGCATCGGCAGGACTTTTTGTCCTTTTTGGGCTTCCCCTGTCCTATGCATCCGATTGCGTATGGGCTATTCTCATATCCTGCCTCGCTGTCACACTGGCAGGCCTGTACCAAGGCACAAGGATACAAACAAGACGCTACGCAGTCAATATTCCCCATGCCATGCCCTGTAAGATCGTTCTCTTTTCGGATCTGCATCTGGGAGACTTTTGCACCCTGAAGCAGGTGGAAAGAACCGTCAAAGCCATTGAAAATGAAAAGTCGGCGCTTATCCTCTTTGCGGGCGATCTTGTGGATATGGATCTGCCTACGGGAAAAAAAGCAGAACAATATGCAAAGCTTCTCTCCCGTCTTGGTGGCATTGTTGCCTGCGAGGGCAATCATGACCTGCATGACAAGGATAACCCCGCAAGAGAAAGCTTTTTACAAAGGGCAAATATCCGCATGCTTTGTGATGAAAGCACCCATGACCCTGAAACAGGGCTTTGGATCAGCGGCAGAAAAAGCAGAAAAAGACAGCGGCTTACCGCAAATGCGCTTGCCAAAAAAGGAGCAGACATTCTCTTGGAGCACGACCCCAAAACCGTGGAAGAAGCCCTGCCTTGCGGTTATGGGCTGATCCTCTGCGGGCACACCCACAGAGGGCAGACCTTTCCCGGCAATATTTTAAGAAGGCTCACCTGCCGTTATTACTACGGAATGAACAACGAAGGGGACACTACCGTTATCACAACAGGCGGTTGCGGCTCCACAGCTCTGCCCCTGCGCTTGGGTATACCACCCGAAATTGTGGTGATCACCGTAGAAAACGACAAATAATACAGCATTGTTCATAATTTGTTCACAATTGCATGATATACTGGAGTATATTGATCAGTATTAGGAGTGGCTATGAAACACGTATTTATCATCAATCCCGAAGCAGGTACCGTAAACAGCGAAAGCAGCATTCGCGACAGCCTTGCCCGTTGCGGCAGATTTTGGGACAGTGAGATCTATACCACCACAAACGAGCCCAATGATGCAACCCGATTTGTGGATACATGGTGCCGCCGCCACCGCGAGGCAGTGCGCTTTTACGCCTGCGGGGGAGACGGAACGCTGAATGAAGTTGTATCGGGCATGATCGGGCATCCCGAGGCCTCTCTTGCCTGTTATCCCTGCGGAAGCGGTAACGATTTTGTGAAATATTACGGCGGGAAAGAAAATTTCATGGACCTATCCGAGCTGATGGATGCCGAGGAAGTGGAGATCGACGCCATGCGCGTGGGCGATCATTATTCCATCAATGTCACCAATTTCGGCTTTGACACCAAGGTATGCCTTGCCATGGAAAAGTACCGTCATAAAGCAGTTATTGGCGGCAAAAATGCCTACACAGCCGGTCTTGTGGACGCCTTTTTCAAGGGAATGCGCACTAAGGTTAAGGTGATTGCCGACGGAGAGCTACTGCGCGATGACGATATCCTGCTTTGCACGGTGGCAAATGCCCAGTATATCGGTGGTTCTTACCGCTGTGCTCCCTACAGCGACAATACCGACGGCCTTTTGGATATCTGCCTTGTAAAACCGGTAAGCCGCACGAAACTGCTCTCGCTCATCGGTATCTATGCCAAAGGAGAGCATTTGAACGATCCCCGCTTCAAGGAATTTCTCATTTACCGCCGCGCCAAGACCGTACATATTGAAGGCGGTGATAACTTCTCTGTCACAGTGGACGGCGAAACCTTCTCTGCCCCCACCCTTGACATTGAAGTACTTCCCCATGCCATACGCTTGGCTCTGCCCAAAAAAGCAAAAGACTCTGTCAGCATCAAAGAAGGCAGACCGAATTTGTAAATCCACATATATAATCAAAACCCTACCCAAACGTTAGTTCCATCGTTTGAGTAGGGCTTGTTGTATTTTAAGACTTTTTATTTATTTTGTTTCTTTCCTTGATAGGTAAAGAACGCAGCCACGCCAATGGCAAGCAATACCGCACCGCCCAAGAGCGTTGGCAATAGGAAACTGTTTTCTTTTACCACATTCTCCTGCGGGGGCAATATAGGATTTTGCGGTATGGGCGGTATGGTTTGACCGTGGGTATCGATATAATCATAGAGGTACCCTTCGGTGGGAATACTTCGATAAATGAGGGCGGGATCTTCGGTTTCGCATCTTGCCGTAAGGGTCAGCGCTTCCCCATACGAAAAGGGGATCTCTGTATCCTCGGGGATTTCAAAGAAGAAAAGTCCGTTCGATTTGAAATCATAAGGCTTTGCCGTAAACTCGACATAGCGTGCGGGATCCTCTGTGCTTGACAAATAAATTTGCCACATATCCGACTCCATGGCGGGATACCCTGCAATATAGGTACCAAAAACACGCTTGCTTGTAAAGGCAGGTTGATTGGCAGTCATCACGATGTTTCGAATGGGAGTCACTTCGCATAAAAATGAGTTTTCAATATTAACCTGATAATACACGGCTCCCAGTACGTCATGTAAAGAAAGGGTAACTATGTATTCCCCGCCCTTTTCGATAAGCGCCCCCGGTGAAGTCATATCAAACCAAACCGTTTGACTGTACGCTATATGGTGTGCCATGTGGATATTTTGCGAAAGCACGATTTCCCCCTTTGTCGTTTGAACCTCTATCCTCCAATCATACAGATTGGCATACGTCTCTAAATCGCTCGCAGATACTTCGGGAAAAGAAATACGCAGCGCGGTAATCTGGGTTCCCTCATAAACAGTATTCTCAAACGCAGGCGCACCAGGCTCCGCACGCAGGGTTTTGGAGTCTGTTGGTTTCATGACAGGATCTACATTACAGATAAAGGGCTCGCTGAATTCACTGATATAAATCGGTCTAGCCCCCTGCGAAATATCCGCTCTGACGGTATACTCTCTTCCTTTTTGGGGAATAAAATGATTTTTATCCAGATCGCCGCAAAGCCAAAAATGATATATCCCCTTTTCCCTATCGCTGTAATGGGGAGAGATCGAAAGAGTTGCCGCATATGCCGATTGTTCTTCACAGCCGATCATAAGTTTCCACTTATCGGTGTCGTACAGCTTTACAGGCTCCCCATCCTTTGTTAACTGTAAACAAAGCTTGGTAATCTTATCGGAATTTACAAATCCGCCGTCCAAGGGAGTTACCGTCACCTTTTCGATCTTTTGACCCAAACCCGGAGAAACGGGATCAAAATTACTGACGATCCCCGATATGGTCGGAGATTTATAATAGCTGTTTGGTTTATTTGTACTAAATCCCGTGATGACAAAGGTATAGTCCACGCCCTTTTCGGGAACAAAGCCTTGGCGCACGGTGTCAAAATAATAAACCACACCGTCAGTTTTATACGTATCCAAATAGATGGTCTTTGCCGCAGTCTCACCCTCCGACGTCTTCCAATAGGTCAAAAAGCAGTGATAGGTTGAAAAATGGAACATTTGTCCGTCGCTTTTTACAGCCATAATCTCTAAAACAAAATTTCCATCCACATTCCGAAAGCGGCAGATGGGTCTTGCGGTGACGGTTTCGCCCTCGTCTGCCGTACTTGACAGCGGAAAAGCCGCAGCAAATAACAGTATGGCGCAAAGCATGAATGCAATATATCGTTTCATATGTGTCACTCCTCCCGCATTCGGTCAAAGCGAAGAGGTGTTTTGAGGGTCAATTCCCGCAGCTCGTCAATGGTACGCGGGGTATACGCCATATAATCCTGCATGCATCCCACATTGTAGGCTTCGAAACGGTATCCCAGACGGGCAAGCCGCTCATGTACATCCCTTGCCACTTTGGCTTCAAACGTATTGTGCACATGTCCGTAAATATGAATGGTTCCCCCGCGCTGCATATCCCTGAAGGATGCCATGGGATAATGGCAAAGGATCGCCTTACCCTGTGCAGTGGAAACCTCCAGATAATCATGTATTTCGGCAAAAACATATTTCAAATTCACATCGTTGTCGTGATTGCCCCGAATGAGGATCTTTTTGCCGTGTAGCCGCTCGGCGGTGGAATAAATGTCCGCACCGTTTCCGTAGGAAAAATCACCCACAACATATACTGTATCCTCTTTTTTGACTGCCCTGTTCCAATTTTCGATCAGCGCAGTGTTCATTTCCGAAACATTTGCAAAAGGTCTTGCATCATAACCGATGCATTTCCTGTCATAAAAATGGGTATCCGCAATAAAGTATTCCATAGGATATTCTCCTTCCGATTCTCTATTTTCATTATATCCCATCCGAAATCAAAAATCAAGAGGGAAATTAGCACTAAAGCCATCCGTTCACTAATTATTAACAATAAAATTTTGGAAAAAGTATTGACAAAGCGCACTTTCAGTGTATAATGGGAACTGTGATTAGCACTTAGAGACAAAGAGTGCTAAAAGCAGAAGGGAGGAATCGGGATGTATCCTGAACTCAGTTCCCGAAAAAAAGAGATACTGAAAGCGATCATCGATCAGCACGTGGAAAACGGCGAGCCCATCGGCTCCAAAGCTCTGACCCAAAGCCGCTTTAAGGGGCTTTCCTCCGCCACCATCCGAAATGAAATGGCGGAGCTTGAGGAAATGGGATATTTGGAACAGCCGCATACCTCGGCAGGGCGGGTTCCCTCCGAGCTTGGCTACCGCTTTTATGTGGATACCCTCATGCAAAGCTACGCGCTCACCGCAGGGGAATTGACCCAGCTGAACGAACTGATGAAAGCCAAAACCACAGAGCTTGACAATCTGCTTCGCTCGGCAGGCAAGGTCATGGCTTCCCTTACGAATTATCCCGCCATAGCAGTGCGTCCTGTGGAAACGCGCAAAGCCATTCTGCGCTTCTCGGTCATGCCGGTGGATGCCCACCGTTTCCTTTTGGTTTCCCTGCTTTCGGAAACCAAAGCAAAGACCAAGTACTTTAGAAGCAGTGCGCCGCTGACTCCCGAATGTCTGGAATGCTTGGAAAGCAATCTCAACCGTCTGATTGCAGGCAAAGACACAGGCTCCATCACCCTGCCCGCCGTCTACGAACTGGAAAACCGCATGGGTGACTATGCCTCGCTTGTGGGACCTATCATAAAATACGTTTATGATATCACAGGTTCCGAGAGCGGCGGGGATATCCGCATTGACGGCGTGAACCGTCTTTTGGAATACCCCGAATATACCGACACAGGCAAACTCAGAGAAATGCTGGGTATTCTTGACCGCAAGGAAGACTTAATCGAGATCGTTTCGGGCGCTGAAGACGACGGGGTGAATATCCTCATCGGATCGGAAAACGCGGTGGACGCCATGAACAGCTCTTCCCTCGTATTTAAAAAGATCGTTTCGGACGGAAAAACGGTGGGTGCCATCGGCGTGATCGGACCCTGCCGCATGGACTATTCCAAGGTGGTCAGCACCCTTGAATATCTGTCAAAAAACATAGCCGCGGCGCTGTCTCCCGACAGGAGCAATGCTCTGCCCGACGGCGGAAAGGGATCAAATAACCATGGATCAGAATGAAGTAAAGACCCCCGAGGTGCCCGAAAAGGAAACCGAGAAGGCACCCAAGGAGGAAAAGAAGAAGGCAAAAGAATCCGCACTCAAAAAAGAAGCGGAGGAACTAAAGAATAAAATCGCTGAGCTGGAAGAAAAATTAAAGCAGGAGGAAGAAAAGTATCTGCGTATGCTGGCAGAATACGATAACTTCCGCCGCCGCGCCGCCGGCGAAAAGGACGCAGCCTACAACAACGCCGCCACCGACGTGCTCACCGCCATTCTTCCGATAATCGACAATCTGGAACTGGCAATGAAATATGCCTCGGAAGCCGAAAAAGTCGTAAAAGGCGTGGAAATGACCCTGACCCGTTTCAAGGAGATCCTTGAAAATCTCGGCATTTCCGAAATTGAATGCGGCACCTTCGATCCCAATCTTCACAATGCCGTCATGCACATTGAGGACGAATCCTACGGCGAAGGGCAGATTGTGGACGTATTGCAAAAGGGTTATAAAAAAGACGATAAAATCATACGTTATGCTATGGTAAGAGTCGCAAATTAAACAAACAAATTCAAAGAGAAAATTTAACCGCATAAGCGGTATGGAGGAAATGATTATGGGAAAAATTATCGGTATTGACCTTGGTACAACCAATTCCTGCGTAGCAGTATACGAAGGCGGCGAGCCCGTCGTGATCACAAACCCCGAAGGTGCCAGAACCACCCCCTCTGTTGTGGGCTTTTCCAAGACAGGCGAGCGTATGATAGGCCAGGTGGCAAAGCGTCAGGCGATCACCAATCCCGACCGCACCATTATGTCCATCAAGCGTGAAATGGGCAGCGATTTCAAGGTTTCCATTGAATCCAAGAACTACACTCCCCAGGAGATCTCCGCTATGATCCTGCAGAAGCTGAAGGCAGACGCAGAGGCATTCCTCGGTACAACCGTAACCCAGGCTGTTATCACCGTTCCCGCCTACTTCACCGACGCACAGCGTCAGGCAACCAAGGACGCGGGCAAGATCGCAGGTCTTGAGGTTCTGCGTATCATCAACGAGCCCACCGCCGCAGCCCTTGCTTACGGCATGGATAAAGAAGTAAACGAGCAGAAGATCATGGTATACGACCTTGGCGGCGGTACCTTTGACGTATCTTTGCTTGAAATTTCCGACGGCGTATTTGAAGTACTGGCAACCGCCGGTAATAACCGTCTGGGCGGCGACGATTTCGACAAGAGAATCATCGACTGGATCGCCACCGAATTTATGAAAGAAAACAACGGCATTGACCTAAGAAAAGACAAGATGGCTCTGCAAAGACTGAAGGATGCCGCAGAAAAGGCAAAGATCGAGCTGTCCGGCATGTCCAGCGCCAACATCAATCTGCCCTTTATCACCGCCGATGCCACAGGTCCCAAGCACTTTGACGGCACGCTGACCAGAGCCAAGTTCAACGAAATGACCGCCGATCTGGTGGAAGCCACCATGGTTCCCGCAAGAAGAGTGCTTTCCGATGCAGGTCTTTCCACTTCTCAGATCGACAAGGTCCTCTTGGTAGGCGGTTCCACCCGTATTCCCGCTGTACAGGATGCTGTACGCAACTTCATCGGCAAGGATCCCTTCAAGGGCATCAACCCCGACGAATGCGTTGCCATCGGCGCGGCAGTACAGGCAGGCGTGCTGGGCGGCGAAGTCAAGGATCTATTGCTGCTGGATGTAACCCCCCTCTCACTTGGTATTGAAACTCTGGGCGGCGTGTTCAACCGCATCATCGACCGCAACACCACCATTCCCGTAAAGAAGAGCCAGATCTATTCCACCGCCGCTGACGGTCAGACCTCTGTTGAGGTGCACGTACTGCAGGGCGAAAGAGATATGGCTGCCGGCAACACCACCCTTGGCAGATTCGTGCTGGACGGTATTCCCGCCGCTCCCCGCGGAGTTCCCCAGATCGAAGTTACCTTCGACATCGACGCCAACGGTATCGTAAACGTATCCGCAAAGGATAAGGGCACCGGCCGCGAACAGCACATTACCATCACCTCTTCCACCAATATGTCCAAAGACGAGATCGACCGCGCTGTGAAGGATGCGGAACGCTTCGCAGAAGAAGACAAGAAGCAGAAGGATGCCATCGAAACCAAGAACCGCGCAGATCAGATGGTATTCCAGAGCGAAAAGACTCTTGGCGAGATCGGCGATAAGCTGCCCGAATCCGACAAGGCAGACGTGGTTGCCGCTGTGGAAAAGCTGAAGGAAACTGCCAAGGGCAGTGACACCGAAGCCATCAAGCGCGACACCGAAGCGCTGGAAAAGGCATTCTATGCCCTTTCCGAAAAGCTGTACAAACAGCAGGGCGCAGCCGGTGCACAGGGTGCAGGCTGTGATAACAACTGCGGCGATTGCGGCACCAACAACGACACCTACTACAACGCCGACTTCGAAGATAAGACCGGCAAATAATACAGCTTACCGAAAAGCAAAAAACTCCCCGAAACATAGTGTTTCGGGGAGTTTTTGCGGTAATTCTAAACTTATGATTCGGTGATCCTTTCCAGTGCCTGCTTTGCCGTAGCTCCCGAAAGATAGTATTCTCTTTGCCCCTTAGCCCTTTCCCAGCGTGCCTGCGCTGTTTCATCGTCAATCAGCATTTTGGGGCCTGCCGGATAGAGTTTTTCCAGTTCTCGACGGAAAAGCTCATCGTAGCAACAATAAATTTTGGCGTTTTCAGCCAAATAATCGCGCACGCTTTTGTACATATCGGCAATAATGCGATGTCCGCGTGCAATTTCATTGCCCCTTGCCGCCTTTGCTTCATCACAAAGGACTTGGAACACTGCCAAATAATTTTCGGTATGAGCGGCTTTTTCATCCTCGGTCATGGAAGCAGTTACCTTCTCAAAGTTTTCAAAAAAATCCGATGTAATTATCTTTACCATGCAGAGCCGTTCGAAAACCGTAGCATTTTGGATATCTTCCGCTGAATACTCCCAAGTATCCCCATCCAAATAACGCCCTAAGTATTTTTCTTGCTCGTCAAAATTCACAGTACCCTTCTTTGCCTGCTCTTGAGCCAAACGCACAAATTTCTCATACTGCTTTTCTTTTACGGTATCGGTCTTCACTGTGGGCATGGGATGCCGCTGCAGATCAAAACGCCAATAGGCATAACTGATACCATCTGCTCTACTGTCAATATAAGAAGGAGAAGTTACGTTCCATACAACGCCGCCGATAATAGAAACAATGAATACGGTTATCACGATCAGAACGGGAGATATTTTTGCCAAAACAGTATTTCCCGGATTCTTTTTGGCACTTGCTTTGCCTGCGATCAACATAATCGTATATAAAACCGCCCCGATTATGCTAAAGAGTAAGGCGAATGCATAGAATCGGTCCTGCAGCACCCAAAAAGCAAAAAGGCAAAGAGAAACGGGAAAAATACAAAAACCTATTCCTGCAAGTAGGGCACTGATCAACTTTTTTCTGCCCATCATATACCCAAGGATAGCCGACGCTACCGGGAAAATACCTATAAAAACAATAACGCAAGCAAGTAATATTTTCATTTTATCCGCTCCTTATTAATTTTTTGCAATTTGAATAATAGCGAATTTACGACTGCTTACAGTGCAAATATTCGTTAATGAACGATCGAGTGAATCAAATAAAGTGTCTATTTTATGCTTCGTTTTTCCATTTCAAAAAATCAGACTTTGTCCCAAACTCCGGGTTGTTTGGTTACATAAGGATTTTCACTCTGCCGTATTGATTGATATTATTGTTTGGATATTTTTGTGTTAAATCCTACGCAATAAAATTCACTTCGAAATAATCCACCGGAATATTAGATTCAAACCTTTCCTATATCCTTTCCCTTCTTTTTCTTAATTACATTCCTAACACCGCAGGCAATTCCCGCACTGCCGAAATAGAATAAGGCGTTCCATACGCAAGGCATAATGTATACAAACAAATCTTCCAAATTTCTAAATTTAAGATAACAAGAAAGGATTGTCAAACCGGGCAATAGGGATATCAGAATCCCCACAATTATACGAAAACGCTCCTTTTTGAAAAACAGAATGCCCCCCCACGCCGCGGCGGCTAACGGAGTTATAAAAGCAGATGCCACAAATGGGAGAAGCGGATCAAAAAAATCAAATGAACTATATGCCAAATACAGCAAAATAACTACATTGATTAAAAACGAAACAACACCCAGGGGCACTCGATTTTTCGCTTTCTTTTCAGAAAGAAGGCGAAAGGGAAACAAAAGAAATTCTCCTATCAGCATGGTTAGCGGTAAAAATAGAAGCGCCAACAAAGGCAAACATATTGCAAAATGAATAATCGTAACCATAGAATGGGTATTAAATTGACCGTATTTTCCAAATAGCATAAATAGTTTTCACCTCAAAAATTATATCAGCTTAAAAAAACACATCAGATTATCTCTTTCAAGTTAATTATGTCATCCAGTCTCCCTTTCTGCCATTTGTTTATGCAACTTTCGTGATGCTTTTTTCTCTTTCCTTTTTCGAAGCAGAATTCCGGGTAAAATAAATATGGCACTCCAAAGTAATAAAGCTACATAACTAAGGCTAAGTAGGGGCGTCCCTATGCCGAGAATATCACTCAGCATAAACAGAATCGGCGGTGCGTATACAATAGCAGCGGTGATAATCATTTTTTTCCACTTTTTTTGGTACGCCCATTTAAATCCTAAAATAGGACCTACAAAAAACAAAATAATACTGTGTCCCGTATAAGAAAACCAAAATATATTCCATGCATCAAGCTGTACTCTCATTGTCTATGCTCCTTTCAATTATACCATTGATACTCTTTTAGTTGATTGCCATCATAATACCCAACATAATTATAAGCGGATATCAAAGGAAGATTATCAATACTGTCGGTTCTATTATCCACCCAATTATACAAAGAATTGGGAACAGTAAACTCATCCGAGATTAGCACAGAAGAAACCATGTTCCAAGCTCCAATTGCAAAATGGACACAATTGGTTGTAAATATATTGTATACATTATCATTATTACGTATATATGTGTTTAGTGCTAAAATATCATCACTATCCAATATCGTTTTTAATGAACGAGTATCTTGGTAGTCACCACTATGATAATCTCTCGCTTCGATATTATACCAAATTCCTTCATGTTCCACATCATCATCACCCGCTCCAACTGTTAAGCCGCTACTGGTTCGAGTTGGATATCTTCCAATTGTAATTGCATTTCCAGGCAATATCTCCATATAACCAATCATTATAGTATCAGTAAATGTATCGTTTTCGATATATAATAATGTGTGACCTGTATAGCTATCCCAACTGCCGTTCAAATAACCCGGATTTGTTACTATGCTCATATATACATTATCGGATCTGGCAATAATACTTTTTTCAATATACTTCCCGGTAGGAATATGCTTCATTGAAACAGTAATTTGACAAGAATCAGAAACTAAAATATTATAATCATAAATGGATATTGCTTCTCCTTCTAATGCTATATCTGTAAAATCTTCATTATCAATAAAACTCGCATTATAATAAAGATCTGATATGCTATATTCTACATTAGTTAGAATAGTATCTTTTGCCATCCCATCAAATTCAACATATTCATCCACTGAGCACAATCTCCATTTAACAGTCGACCCGCCGGTAGAACTGCCGACTCCTGTAGACATAGTGGTAAGATAATACCCTTCACCGCTGCACAGTTTATAATTATCACCGGTTTTAGTGATGGTAAACAAGGTAGAGAGCGGAATATTATCTTCATCTTCAATTGAAATTAAGGATGCACCGCTGCTTGAAACCGACAAAAACTTATGATTCCACATACTTTGAATCATATACTTTCCACTTCCGATAAAACTGATTCTCCATTCCATTCGATCTCCAACTTGATCTACAGTAGCCGCGCTCAATGCCATTTTGTCTATACTCGACGTGCTTGTATTTACCAAGAATTCACGAGAGGTGTAGCTATTGATATAGTATGTGCCGACTTCCAATGGATATGAATCAATGGAGTCTGTTGCATCAAGGGCGCCTTCACTGTAAATTAACCATTCTTGTGAATCCGCTATGGATGCATTCACAGGCATGATTTGAACTCCATTGGATTCATTTCGTGTTAATGCCAAGTGGGGTGCATCCTTTAATACAAATGCATAGGTTGCATCCGACAAACGAATAGCTATCCAACTATCTGCATTTGACAAACCGGATTGAAACTGTATAGAGGTACCGTAAGTATTGCTTGGTACCGAAAGATACTTCATATCATAGCAGCCATATATATACATTCCTGCATCGGCTGCCAGGAAGTTAAAGTGACCGCGCGGTTCTTGAGATGAAAATAGAGTTAGTTCATTTCCCAGCGTAGAAATCATTTTTCTGCCGTATGCAACGGAAGTTGTATCGGTGATCCAATATCGGTTATCTCCATCATTGGGATTATCCGAAAGCAACGCTTCCGGATTCTGATACCCATAGCGAATACGCAGAGAAGGTCTTTTGGAAGCATTACTGTAATCCATTGACGCGAACATAGCATATTCTTGAGAGTTAGGACAAGTAAGCCGATAACCGAGCGCATTCATTCCGGTACGACTGAATGCTTCCAATACGGCAACGTTTGTAATATCAAAGGTCTGTACGTAACTGCCGTCGATATCAATTTCATCTACCGTCGTAAAGGCAGAGTCGGGTGCAGCCTCAATTTGTCCGATCTGATTGCCGTCAACTTGTTCCAAACGGAATTTTTTGCCTGCCAGCCCGGAACTGATACTGAGTGCATTCAAGGTCAAATCGGTTCTTATTATGGGCAAATCACCCAAGTATGGCAAATTACTGATTCTTAAATACGAAATATAACCATTTCCTACCCGTAAAGAAGCGGAATCATGATTGTAATTGTTTGTTTGATCGTCAACGTGAACATAAGTATCTATTATGTTACAGCAATAGGCGTTTGTTGTCACCTCGGGGTCAAATACAACGGGATATACACGCTCTTCGCTTTCCAGCCAAGTCTTGCTCGGTGTATAGGTAATCGTGACTGTTTTGCCGGTCTGCTTTAGGGAAACTTCGATATCGCTGCTGCCGGCACCTGCGCTGTCGTACATAAAAGGGGCATTGATATAGAAATATTCTTTTCCCTCTTTGCCGCTGAATGTGATCTTGCCGCCATCATTCAAGGAGGCTTTGTATGCACAGTTTTCCACAACCATTTGCAGGGCATACACTTTTCCTTTTTCCTGCAGGATCACGTCTTCCTTGATCTTCTCGCTGCTGACCGTATAGCGAACGTCCGCCCGGTAGGCAGCAAAGGCAGAATCGAAGCGAAGCTCTCCTTTAGCATTTGGCATTTCAAAGGCAGAAGGATCGCTTACCGCTTTTCCCACAGCCGTTTTCACGGTTTTCTTTTGCAGCTTGGCATTTTTCTTTTGCAGCTTCATAACCGCTTTTTCATCATCGCTGCCGATCAGTTCATAATGCCAAGAAAGCTCGTTTCCGCTTTTATCCTTCAATTTGGCTGCGGAGCTTTCGGTTGAAAACTCTGCTGTAAAGC
>SVRY01000084.1 GCA_015064585.1 Oscillospiraceae bacterium | reverse complement strand
AGCTTTGCCATTGATCCACACCTTACGTATGCCAAAAGACTGTTTCTGATTTGGATTTGCTCTTTTCAGTTCTTCCTCATCAAAAACTGTAAGGTCTGCATAATACCCGGGGCGGATATAGCCGCGATCACGAAGATTGAACCGTTCCGCCGTGGCGCCTGTCATGCGCGCAACGGTTTTTTCCATCGTGTCACCCGTTCCCAGCAGCGCGTCCCGCAAGAATTTAGGGAAACAATCATAGATCGCCGGATTCTGAACACCATGATCTTCGACCCAGGCATCGGTCATATACAGACAACGGGGATCTTTCTCAAACTGGCTGATGATCTCAGGCGTTGTATACGGTCCCATATTCACGCGGCCCTGGAAATTACTCTTCTCACAAAGCATAAGGTACGTCGCAAGATCGCTCATTCCCTCTTCTTTTGCAATCTGATGCACGCTTTTTCCTTCGTACTTTTCATAGCCTTCACCGATATATGCGATCTCGATGTCCTTAAAGCCAAATCCGAGGAGCAAACTCGATGCATACACCAATATGCTAAGCTTTGCGCGTACCAGTGGCTTCTTTCTTTCCTCCGGGGTCATAGCTTGATACCACGCAGGTAGGATAACTGTAATAACAGAAACGCCGAGGGTTTCATTGTAGATATCAAACATCATATCTACGCCCTGCTTGCGAAGCCGGTCCACGATTCCCAAAAATTCATCTTTATCCTTAAAAGAACGCCTTCCCACAAAGATCGCATGGGAATAGTGAAGTTTTGTTTTTGTTCCGCTAACCACATCCGCAAGCTCGTCCACAGCACGGAGTAAGTGAGACCGCCCTAAGAGCTCCGGGTAAGACATGGATACCGCAGAATTTGCCCTGGGATGCACAGTTAACGGCCGATTGTATTTTTCACAGAGATGCGCAACCTTTTTGAGTTCCTCTTTATCCGCATACAGACCTGGATCATACATAAGACCAAGTGATATTCCGGCAGCACCCTGCTGCAGCGCCTGTTCAAGAATATCGAGCATCTCTTTTTCTTCTTTCTCTGTCAGTTGCCGGTTTACGCTGCCGGAAACACTCGCCCTGGCAGTGCAATGCCCGGCAAGCACCGCAAGATTACAAGGGATCCTGCCGTCAACCATTTCAAGAAAATCTTTCACCTGGCCCTTCGATTTCTTACAGCCCTTAAACGAAAAAAGTCCTCCGCCGATTTTATCTTTATGTGACGTATCATCCGCAAACCCCGTTGCTGCAAGCCCGCAATTGCCGGATACAAATGTAGTAATTCCTTGCTTAATAAAAGGAGCAAAATATTTCAGGGGATCGTCGCGTAGTGCAAACCAATCGTTATGTGAATGCGCATCAATAAATCCAGGAGCAAGGGAAAGACCTTTCAGATCCACTACCTCAACCCCACTTTCCGCCGGTATAGACGCAGCAAGCTGTACGATTCGTTCACCCTCAATCAGAACATCTCCGAAAAAGGCAGATTCTCCGCTTCCATCATAAATCTTCGCGTTTTTGATCAGCATTTTTTCCATATCTATCCCTCCTCAAGCATACACTATCACAACTGTTCTAAAATTGCAAACAAAAATATGACCACCGGTTATTCCGCGACTCGCCATGCCAATCCGGCTGGGAGTTGGATATATCAGGGATACCTAATTTGGAAAATCATTACCACCGGCAGTGCCGGTGGTATGCACTAGCCCCCTTGGGGTCTTATACTAGCCGAGCCTATAGGCTCATCGAGTTATCATTCGATTGCGTGTCCTGCCCTACCTCCGCAGATGCGGTTATATGCGCACCGAAGGCCCCCTTGTGTAAAGGGGGCTGTCACCGCATCGCGGTGACTGGGGGATTGTCGATATCAGATCAATCCCTCCGTCAAAAATCAAAGATTTTTGCCACCTCCCTTTGCACAAGGGAAGCTTTCCGCTGCGGCGGGACTGGGCATAGCTAAAGCTTTTTGAAACCACCAGCCGGACTGGTGGTTTCCCTAACCAATAAAAAATCCTGAAATCTTACGATTTCAGGACTTTTATGGCTTATGGTACCGAAAAAGATATCAAGGTTGCAACGAATCAAAAAATTGTAGTTTACACTTTTCTATATTCAAACAATCGATACAGCTTTTTGGAAAAACTTCCTGCATACAGTTTTCCGAAAACATACTTCTCAATACCAGTCAACTCATCTATATATTTTTGCGGTGTCATTACGTGTTCCTTGACATAAACAAACTCGCCATGCTGAAACAACTCAGGATCATCTATACCGTAAACCTCTGTAACACCGACATCATTTATTGGATTTTTGTACTTGGACAGTTTAGCGGCCAAAACAGTATAGCAGTCCATTAAAAACACAATCTGTCCAAAATGCGCACACAGGTTTTCTGTTAATTCGTGTACTTCTTTAGAGGTCAAGTACATACTCACACCTTCCATAATAACAATCGCACACTTCTTTTCGGGAATACTTGTCAGCCAGTTGCCGTCTCTCACATCCCCTGCAATCATTTGATAGTTGGCAGATTCGGAATAGTATCGTTTTCTTTCTTCAATAACCTCAGCAAAATCCACATCGTACCACGTTTGATTTATAGCTCCTACTCTCAAAACTCGGCTGTCCATGCCGCATCCAATATGAATGACCACGGCATCCTGTACATCTGCCAACTGCTTCTTTACCCATTCGTCAAATACAGCAGAGCGAGCACCCATATAGTAGGCAAGCCACTTCGATTTGGATTTTCCTTTGAGTGCGAATCCCTCCGCTTCCCAAATTTCTTCCGCTTTTTTATCGTCAAGAAATATTCCCCTTTTACTTACATACGATTTTCCATACAAAGGGATATATAATGTTTTATTTACGCCGTTCATATGCTCACCTGCAAATTATTTATTGAACTGATTATATCATATAATTGTCGATTTTTCCACCCAATATTGCTCTGACATATCGTTCAAATCCTCCCCAAAGGTCGTTTTGGGGAAATGATATCTTTTGAATTGCACCTTGAAAAATGGCACAAAAAAACCCAAAAACCGTTCTGTTAGTGTTCATAGGGACATTTTCTGACAGTATGTAGGTGTGGTAACTGCGGATGGCGGTTAGTCATCCGCCGTTACTGCGTTTATCCCGCATTGTGCGGTGTTTATGCGGGGAGCAGTTCCGGTTGTGCTACGGTCACTGCTACGATCTGCGGTTGTTGCTGTTCGGCTTCTG
>SVRY01000034.1 GCA_015064585.1 Oscillospiraceae bacterium | reverse complement strand
GGCAGAACCAAGGGCACAAAAGAAGCCGTATAACACAGCAAGAGGTATTGTGACCAAAATCGGTCACAATACCTCCTACATACAAATACTTCCTTATGGGGCGGCAACTTCGGTTGGCGCACTTTTTTATTTTAATTAGAATTCAAAAGGAGAACAAAAACATGACCAAACAAACACGAGCAAAATTTATGATGCTGCTGTTGGTACTATGCATAGCAATTGGCCTCTTCACCGCCTGCGGCATGAGCGATAAAAACAGTTCCACCCAAGAAGCCCCTCAAATCGGCGACCAAAAGCCCACTCCTACGCCCAATCCTTCGGATCCTACCTCGCAGGCCCCCACCAATACCACTCCGAAGCCGCCTCTATGCGATCACGAACCGGTGACCGATGCCGCTATTGAACCCACTTGCACCACCGAAGGCAAAACCGAAGGAAGTCACTGTAGCAAATGCGGTGAAATTCTGAAAGCGCAAGAAATCATTCCTATCACAGATCACACTTGGGAAAACAACACTTGTACCGAATGCGGAGAATTAAAAACGAGCACCGGGCTTAAATTCACCTATGTTAATGATAATGAATACTATGTTCGCGGTCTTGGCAGCTGTGAAGATGCCACTATTATTTTGCCCTCTACATACAACGGGAAACCAGTCACAGGCATTCATGCAGAAGCCTTTTCCGACCGTGATAGTATTATTTCTGTTGTCATTCCCAATAGTGTCACGATCATTGAAGAATACGCATTCTACAATTGCAGTAACCTGACTTCTATTGTCATTCCCGACAGTGTCACAAGTATTGAACAAAAGGCATTTTCAGGGTGCAGCAATTTGACCACCATTCACATGTCTAATAATGTAACAAGCATAGAATCAAAGGCATTCTACGACACTGCCTATTATAAAAATAACGACAATTGGACAAATGGCGTACTCTATATAGGTAAATGTTTAATCGAAGCAAACCCCGATATTGTCAAAGGAAGTTACTCCATCAAAAACGGTGTTTGCTGCATAGCAACTGCCGCCTTCTACGAGTGCCAAGATTTGACCTCTGTCATTATCCCCGATAGCGTTATAGGCATGGGGGCAAGTGTGTTCTATAACTGCAAAAATCTAACTTCCATCGACATTGGAAACAATATCACAAGCATAGGTCGCTATGCATTCTACTATTGCGAAAACTTAACTTCTGTTGTCATTCCCAACAGCGTTACAGTCATCGGAGATAGTGCATTCGAGTATTGCAAAAAGCTCGCCTCAGTTGAAATTGGTAACAGTGTTACAAGTATAGAAGAATTTGCATTTAGCAATTGTAAAAACCTGTCCTCCATTACCATTGGCGACAATATCAAAAGCATCGAAACAAAGGTCTTTTATAATACGGCCTATTATAAGAATAAAGACAATTGGACAAATGGCGTTCTTTATATTAATAAATACTTAATCGATACTAACGAAGATATTATAGAGGGCAATTACTCCATAAAAGCCGATACCCGCTGCATTGCAGACAGTGCATTCGCCGATTGCGGTAACCTAACATCTATTATGATTCCTAACAGTGTTACTAATATTGGGAACCGCGTATTTTGCAACTGTAATAGTTTAATTTCTGTTGTAATCCCCAACAGTGTTACAACCATCGGAGATAGTGCATTCAAGGGCTGTAACGCTCTAACTTCTATCGTGATCCCTGACAGCGTAACAACTATCGGAGATGATGCATTCTCCGACTGTAACACCCTCACTTCTATCATAATTCCCAATAGCGTCACAACCATCGGATATTATGCGTTCAACAATTGCAACGCCTTAACTTCTATCGTAATTCCCGATAGTGTCACAATTATCGAACATGCTACATTCTCCGTTTGTAACAATCTAACTACAATTACGCTTGGTAATGGCACCACATGGATTCAAAAGAGCGCATTCTCCTGCTGCAACAGTCTAACTTCCATTGTAATACCTGATACTGTCACACAAATTGATGAGGGTGCTTTCTATGGTTGTAGTAGTCTAACTTCTATCGTGATTCCCAGTAGCGTCACAAGTATAGGCAGCTATATATTTGAGGATGCTATAGATCTTAAACATATCTACTGCGAAGCCGAAAACGAACCGAACATTTGGGATTACGAATGGAACGCTGGTTGCCCCGCCACCGTTCACTGGGGCAACGAATGGCACTACGTTGACGGTGTGCCCACTCTGAAATAATCCCTTTATCTGCACCCGAAATCACTCCGGGTGCAGATTTTTCTTGACATTCCCCCGCTTCTTTGCTATACTAAAAAGAGTAAATAAACCGTTAAAGGAGAATATATATTATGTCAAAACTGATTCTGTTTCAAGGCGACTCCATTACCGATTGCGACCGCAACCGTCAGATACACATCCGTCAAGGCTTTGGCTATGCCACCATGGTGCAGGGGCAGCTTGGCTATGACTGCCCCGGTGAGTATGATTTCCTCAACCGAGGAATTAGCGGCAACCGCATTGTGGACGTATATGCCAGAATCAAAGCGGATATCATCAATTTAAAACCCGATTATATGAGTCTGCTTATCGGCGTCAACGATGTTTGGCATGAGCTTGGCGGAAATAACGGCGTAGCTCCCGAAAAATTTGAAAAGATCTACTGCATGCTCATCGAAGAGATCAAGGAAGCCCTTCCCGACATCAAGATCATGTTGCTGGAACCCTTTGTACTACCGGGCGGCGCCACTCATGACGAGGAAGATCCCACCGTTTGGGAGCGTTTTAATACCCTCGTGCGCGCCAATGCGGCAGCTGCCAAGAGAGTTGCCGAAAAATATTCCCTTCCCTTCATCGAACTGCAGGCAGGCTTTGATTCCCTTGCCGAAAAAGCCCCCGCTTCCTACTGGCTGGCAGACGGTGTGCATCCCACCGCCATGGGTCACTGCTTCATTAAGGATCAATGGCTCAAAACCTTCAAAACTCTGTAATTATTTGCGTATTTTTGCAAATTACCCTTTGACAATCGAGGGAATATGCGCTATAATGGAGCGTTGTAATATACTGAAAGGATTGATAGAAATATGGCAAAACAAAAAATGGTTGAGCAGATCACATCTATGGATGTGGATTTTGCCAAATGGTATACAGACGTTGTAAAAAAGGCGGAGTTGGCTGACTATTCGGGCGTAAAAGGATGTATGATCATCCGCCCCTACGGTTATGCTATTTGGGAAAACATCCAGAAGGATCTGGACCGCCGTTTCAAGGAACTGGGCGTTGAAAACGTATATATGCCCATGTTCATTCCCGAAAGCCTTTTGCAAAAAGAAAAGGATCACGTAGAAGGCTTTGCCCCCGAATGTGCAGTGGTCACCATCGGCGGTCAGAATCAGCTCTCCGAGCGCCTGATTGTCCGTCCCACCTCTGAAACTCTTTTCTGCGAGCATTTCAAGGACATCATCCATTCCTACCGAGATCTTCCCAAGAACTACAATCAATGGGTAAACGTATGCAGATGGGAAAAGACCACCCGTCCCTTCCTGCGCACCTCCGAATTCCTTTGGCAGGAAGGCCACACCATGCACGAAACCGAGGAAGAGGCAAGAGAAATGACCATTCGTATGCTGAAGGTATACGAAGACTTCTACCGTGAAACCCTGGCAATCCCTGCTGTTGTGGGCAGAAAGACCGAAAAGGAAAAGTTTGCAGGCGCAAAGGAAACCTACACCATTGAACCCATGATGCACAACGGCGTTGCCCTGCAGGGCGGCACCACCCATTACTTCGGCGATGGCTTTGCCAAAGCCTTTGACATTACCTACACCGCAAGAGATAATACTGTAAAATATCCTCACCAGACCTCCTGGGGCGTTTCCACCCGTATGATCGGCGCCATCATTATGACCCACGGCGACGACAACGGTCTGATTCTGCCTCCGAACGTTGCTCCCATCCAGGTTGTTGTTATTCCCGTACAGCAGCACAAGGAAGGCGTTCTGGAAAAGGCAACCGAGATTACCAATGCCTTGAAGGCTGCAGGACTGCGTGTGAAGATGGACGATTCAGACAACTCTCCCGGATGGAAATACAGCGAATACGAAATGAAGGGTGTTCCCGTGCGTTTGGAAGTGGGTCCCCGCGACATTGAAAACAATTCTTGCGTACTGGTTTCCCGCGTTTCCCGCAACAAGAACTTCGTTTCTCTTGATAACATTGCCGATCAAGTGAAGGATATGTTGCAGTCTGTTCATACCGAACTGGTGGAAAGAGCCAACCGCAACCGCGCAGAAAAGACAAACGATGCGCATAGCTACGAAGAATTCTTGCAGATCGCCGAAGAAAAGCCCGGCTTTATCCGTGCTATGTGGTGCGGCGAAACTGAGTGCGAAGAAAAGCTCAAGGATATCACAGGCGGTGTTAAATCCCGTTGCATTCCCTTTCACGAAGAAAACCTTTCCGAAACCTGCGTTTGCTGCGGCAAAAAAGCAAAGCACATGGTTATTTGGGGAAGACAGTACTAATAAAAAATCGGAGCACTCCAACCGGAGTGCTCCTCTTATTTTTATGCAAGTGTTATATTTTCAACTTTAAAATCACTGTCGCCACACATATACAAGAAACCGTCCTTATAAAAACCTCTTTGATATGTGGGATCGCCCTTAAGCTGAGTCTTGATAAGCTCTTCCAGCTTGTTTCCGTCAAAATGAAGCAGAATATAATAACTGTCCCCGGTGGAATAATCGCGTACCCCAAGACCAAGCAACTGATTTTCACGGTCGATATAGTATGCCTTGTAATCGGTTGAATAGCCAACATCTTGGAGCTGGTACTTGCATAGAGACTTGATTTCCTCTTCGTCCTCTTCATAGATCTCTATCTTCAAAGTAGACCAATCGGTTCTACCGACACCAAGCAGTTTTCCGTTTTCAAAATCCACAAGAGAGGAGGAGAAGCCTTCGATCTCTTCAGTTTCTTTATAGGTGATGTTGGCAATATCCGAAAGATCAAAGAAAAACACGGGATCGGTGAACACAACAGCCGTACAAACATACGCATAATCACCCTTATAACGTACCGACTGTACCGTTTCACCCGAAGGAGCGAAGCCAATCACTTCCGCTGCCACCTTCATTTCGGAAAGATCGATACAGTACAGATTTGCGCTGGTGGTGCTGTGCCAATTGGTACTTCCCACACTGTCACCGTAACTTGTTTCGCGGTATTGGCTGATATCGGTAGTGGTCACCGCACGCAAAATTCCGTTCTTTTCATCCAAACTGTAACGGTCTTTGATATATCCTTCCACATGAACAGAGCCTTTCGGTTCGAAATCACTTTCCTTATAGAAAAGCATGGAAATTTCGGTGTGACTCTTTGTAGTAACCAGATTGCCTTTTTTTACGATATCACTGTAACGGCGTGTGGCAAAAATGTTTTCTGCCGAAACATATACCTCTTCCGAATAGGAAAGGAATGCCGCAGAGCTTAGTGTTTCCATACTTTCGCCATCCAACAGCACCACTACGGTATAATAAGCATCGCTCAGCTTTTCGGGCATCACAATACGGTCGGGAGCGATCGTTTCTCTACCGTCCACACCTTCAATCTGAGGAACAAAGGTGGTTTCATCACTGTAATCCACATCATCCCACAACAAAGAATAGTCAGTGATCACAAGGAATTTTCCGTCGGTCAAGCGGGAAGATTTATAGTTTCCGCCAACAGTCACTTCGTTCTTTTCTTTGATTGCCGCAGGATCGCTGACGTCCAACTGCTTAATGCGCAGGCAGTTCATGCCGAGATCGTAGCTGTAAATGGGCATCATAACGGTCACGGTCTTGCAATCCTTAGAAAGATAGATCTCACACTGTGCTGCCGAAAATCCTTCCACGCCGTTTGAAACGGTCACTTTGTATTTACCCACACGCTGTGCATTTTCCCCTTCAATGGAATACACATTCAGCGTACCATCAACAGTCAAATAGTAGATATATTTATCGCTGCGCTTGATACGGTCGCCCTCAACAATACCGATGACTTGATTATCGGTGATCTCTTCATAGGATTGGCCGGGAGCACCGTTCGGCATACCAACATCCCCTTCCGGCATTCCGGGGGCAATCTCCATATCAACACTGCCACCTGTGTTATAATCGCCCTTGATCGTTTCTTTTTTCAGTTGATTCAGTTTTTGAATCAGCACATAGTATTCACTATCCCTATACTGTCTGATGCTGTTCTTTTGAAAATACGGTATAATAATAAACACCCCAAGTAAAATTGACATCAAGCAAACCACTGCCGCTATTGTAATCAAAGCACCGTGGCGAGATCTTTTCTTGCCCGCAACTGCGCTTGTCGGATCAGCCTCCAGGACATATCGATCATCCGCATACTGCATGGCATCGATCCACTTCTTTTTCATACTGTATACCCCTCTTTCTGTAAATACTGTTTGAACTTTTCGCGCGTTCGCATAAGAGTAATCTTCACATTGCTCTCAGTCATACCTCTTATTTTGGCAATCTCCCGTACCGACAGGAAATACCAATATCTCTGCATGAAAACAATGCGCGTTTTCGCATCCAATGATGCCAAAAATCCGTTGATAAGATCCTTTAAAACAAGAGAGTCCTCAATGGGCATATCCGCACTCGGAATACATTCAAAAAACTCATCAATGACTGTATCCGTGTCACCGAATCTCTTTTCGGCATGGTCACTGCGATAGCGGTTGATGGCAATGTTTCGGGTGATCTTTCCCAAAAAAGTGCGCAGTACAGTCGGTTTATGCGGCGGAATACATTCCCAGGCGCTCACATAAGTATCGTTCACGCATTCCTTGGCATCCTCATGTGAGTATAGAATGTTATACGCCACCGAATGCAAATACCTGCCATACTTATTTTCGCTTTCAGTTATCGCCGATTCTTCACGTGCAAAATACAGCGATACAATATCCTTATCATCCATCACGCTTGCCTCCTTTCACTTCAAAGGTCCCTTCACCCATATACACAGTTTTTCAGAATGATTGGTTACATAAAAATCAAATTTTTTCAAAAAAGGGACTGTATGTTGTACAGCCCCTTTTTATTATAAAGCAGAAAGCAACATCTTAACCACCGATGTCGAATGAGCAGCAGCGAGATGTTTGAATGCTTCAAAATCCATACCATCACCCGTCAGCGAATCGGAGATAGAGCGGATCACGCCGCAGGAAGTGCCGTTTTGATAGCAAGCCTGCACAATAGCTGCCCCTTCCATTTCACAGGCGATGGCGCCAAAAGTCTCACGGATCCATGTTTTCTTTGCCGCGTCTGCCACAAACTGATCTCCCGAAGCAATCACGCCTTTTTCGGTACGGTATCCAAGCTCGGCAGCGCACGTAACAATTTTATCACCTAGCTTTTTATCACAAGGAATATTTACCAAATTGATACCCGAAATGAGTCCTATAGGATCTCCAATGGGAGAAGTATCCATATCATGCTGAACAGCATCGGTCGCAATTGCCATATCCCCAACCTGTAAAGAAGGCGAAAGTGCACCTGCCACGCCGATATTGAGAATGCATTCGGGGGCATATCGAATGATCATAGCCTCTGCACACATAGCGGCAAAGCATTTACCCACGCCGCAAACTGCCAGCACCACTTCTTTTTGGCAAAGCTTGCCCAAATAGAAGGTGATACCCCCTATTTTTTCTTCTTTTCTGTCATCCAGCTCTCTTACCAAATTTTCCACTTCCAGCGCCATTGCGCCGATAATTCCAATCATTCTTTGCCTCCGAAGCGGTAATTTTCCGCACCGTTTGCGATCAGCCCCGAAGAGAAGAATGCCTCGTTCAGCTTTGCCATGGCGGCGCTGTCAGCAGTGCCGGCAGTTTCATAGGAAGAATGCATGGCAAGCTGTGCCAGACCTACGTCTGCCGAATTGATGGAAACACGGGTGGAAGCGATACCGCCAAGGGTAGAACCACCGCCGATATCCGAACGGTTGGCAAAGAACTGAAGCGGAATATCATTTTCACGGCAGAGATATTTCACAAAGGCTTCCGAAACACCGTCAGTGGTGTAACGCTGGCTGGCATTGAATTTCATAACCACACCGCCGTTCAAAACCACGCAGTTCTTTTTATCGGTAAATTCGGGATGGTTGGGATGTACCGCATGCGCATTGTCGCAGGAAAGAAGGAAAGAGGATGCCAAATGCATACGGAACTGTTCCTCACTTTCATTCACGGTAATACGGCGCAAAGTATCGAACAAGAAGGTGGAACCTGCTCCCTGTTTCGTGGAAGAACCCACTTCTTCATTGTCAAAATTACAGTAGACCGCACAGTTTTCGGTGGGAGTTGCCGCCAAAAAGCCGCGCAGAGATGTATAGGCGCACTGTAGATTATCAATTGCACGGCAGGAGAAAAATTCATTTTCTGCACCCCAAACAGTACCGGGCATGCGGTTGTATACAAACAGATCCGCCCCCAAAATATCTTCTTCCTTTACACCGGCTGTTTCGGCAACCATTTTGGTAAATTTGCCCTCAGGCTTACCGCCGCCGAAAAGAGGAACCATATCTACCGCAACATTATATTGGAATCCTTTGTTGATTTCACGGTTCATGTGGGGCGCCACATTGGGAATCAAAAGCAGATCGCGGTCAATGTTGACCAGTTTGATCTGTATTCCGTTTTCAGTACGGCAAATCAAGCGTCCTGCCACAGAAAGAGGTCGATCCAACCAACTGGAAAGAATAGCGCCGCCGTAAGATTCGGTGTTCAGTCCCGTATATTCGGCACGGGCAAGCTCGCCAATCTCCTTGATCTTGAAGCAAGGGAAATCGCTGTGGGCAGCAGAAATATTAAATCCTTTGAAGGAACCGCAAGCAGGGGTTCGAAATGCAATAATAGAAGAAAGATTGCGGATCACATAATAGCCTTTACCCGCCTCCAAGTTCCAAGCTGCGTCTTCAGTTAATCTGACAAAGCCCGCATCATCCAACCGTTTTGCCAACGCAACGGTGGCGTGAAAACAGCTGGGGCTTTCACTGATAAAATCCAAAAGCTGTGTTGTCACTTCTTTATTATTATACTGTGTCATAATTACCTCCCAAAATTCAGTTTGGTTATCATTTGCAGTTTACCACATTTTCACTTTTTTTGCAAGTAGAAAGCCAAATAAAAATAGACCGACTTTCCCTCAGGCCCATGTCTGCGTCTCTTTCTTCCGCCTTTTGTACAAATCAGACCTTCTTTAATTGTGCATTTCTCCAATTTTTTCTTTGTTCATAAAAATGTATACAAAAACAAAAAGCCGAGGCAATCTCGGCTTTTTTACTTATATGATACTACGAAGATAGGTTATTCTGCCTGTAAAATCGTTACGCTTTCTTTGACATCCATTTTTGCGATCATTGCGCCCACAGCCTGCAGTTTTTCGATCAGATGATCATAGCCGCGTTCTATGAGATGGATGTTGTCGATTTCGGTTCTGCCTGCCACCGCAAGACCTGCAATTACCATGGCAGCGCCTGCGCGCAGGTCAACTGCACGCACTCTTGCAGCAGTCAATCCACCGCCCTGGAAAATAGCCGTTTTACCGTCTACCTTCACATTGGCGCCCATGCGAAGCAGTTCATCAATATAACGGAAACGGTTATCAAAAACACTTTCGCGTAGCGTGCTGGTGCCCTTCGCCAAGCACATTAAAATACTGATCTGAGGCTGCATGTCGGTGGGATAGCCGGGATACGGCATGGTTTTAACATTGGTGGGCTTTAATTCACGGTCAAGAGATACTCTGACCCAATCATCGCCCTCCTCTACCGTCACACCCATTTCACGAAGTTTTGCTGAAACACAATCCAAATGCTTGGGGATCACATCGGTAATGGTAAGGTCACCGTGGGTGGCTGCCGCCGCGATCATATAGGTGCCCGCTTCGATCATATCGGGAATGATCGCATAGGTACATCCGTGCAAAGAGGGAACGCCGTTAATACGAATCGTATCGGTGCCCGCGCCCTTGATATCCGCACCGCAAGCATTGAGGAAGTTTGCCAAATCCACCACATGCGGTTCTTTAGCGGCATTTTCAATTTCAGTAAAGCCCTCTGCCATGCAGGCAGCCAACATCACATTGATGGTTGCGCCAACCGAAACCAAGTCAAAAAAGATGTGACTACCTTTCAAGCCATCTTCGGTGGAAGCATCCACATAACCGCCTACAATATCGGCAGTAGCCCCCAGTGCTCTAAATCCCTTCAAGTGCTGATCAATCGGACGCACACCAAAATCACATCCGCCGGGATAGCCCACGCGCGATCTGCCGAATCTGCCAAGTTCCGCACCCATTAAATAGTAAGAAGCACGAATAGTATTAACTAGTCCCAAAGGAGAGCTACCGCACTGGGCATGGGTAGCATCGATCGCTACAGTATTACGATCGATCATACGTATCTTAACGCCCATTGCCTCCAGGATCTGTAACGAAACAGTTACATCATGGATCTCGGGCAGATTTTCTATAATACATTCATCTTTCACCAGCACACATCCCATAATAATAGGAAGTGCCGCATTCTTCATACCGCTGATTCCGATAGTTCCCACAAGCGGGCTTCCGCCGTGAATTACGATTTTTTCCATATTATATTATAACCGGTTTTCCGGTATATCCCTTCTCTTCGATTCTTGCATACACTGTCAAAAAAGCAAAAAGGCAGCCGTGCTTGCACGCTAAAAAATCAGTAAAGGCAACAATATTGCCCCTATAATATTATAGCACATATTTCAAAAAAATAAAGTACCTTTTTGTAATTTCGGGAAATTCGTTACTTTACATGAAAGTATTCACTCTGATTTATGTATTTTGCCTCATTGTGCCAACAGCCTACAAACACAATATATGCAAAAAAACCTTTTTAGTGCAACGATATATAGTACGTCATCCAATTTTATATATCTTTTTACGCAAAGATTCTGTCATATAAAAGTATCCTCCTTACATTTCTCATCAGTCAATTCCGCGTTCTTGATCATTCGACAGTTTGAACCGATTTTTTCATAAAATAAAATTTTATTAAAAAACCTCTTGACAAGTCCGTTTGTATGTGCTATGATAATAAAGCTGTTAATAAATAGCGAGGTTGCCCCATTAGCTCAGACGGTAGAGCACTTGACTTTTAATCAAGGTGTCCGGAGTTCGAATCTCCGATGGAGCACCAAAAGCACTTTCGAAAGAAAGTGCTTTTTTAATGCAATCAATAACGCACAAATTTCATTATTTCTTTGCGATCAACATATAAATCACCCCGACAGATATTAAATCTGCCGGGGTGTTACTATTTTTATAAGGAATAACCCTATGAATGGCTTTTGTTTTATTCCACAGTCACCGTTCCGTCTTCCCCTACAGTAATCTGCATACCATCCTTAACATAGGTAAGGAATTCCTCCCCTAAATTGTCGATAACCGGCATGGTCACGTCATCCAACCATACGTCGGCAAGAATAGCACCGGCTGCCGCCAAAGAATCAATAGGTTTGGAGAATAACATGCAGGCAGGCTGACGCTTCATAGCACAGGCACAGTACAACACCAAGCCACCCGTGGTAGACCCGATGGTCTGGGGTAGGCACAGTGCCTTGCCCGCCATCTGTTTTCCGTACAGATCGGGGTTGTTCTGGTCACCGCTTGTAGCATTTTTGTCACCAAACTGCAATGCCTTCTGGAAAGAAGCAAGGGTGTTGAGTCCGCCGTGAGAAACCAGCGCTTCGGCTTTCACCATTCCGCCTGCCACGACACGTCCTTTAAACTGTTTCATTATCATTTGCCCCCTTTCGTGATCTGTAGGAGAATTTCATCGTCTGTATAATATCTTGCTGTGGTATAGGTGCGCAGTTTATTACTGGAAGTGATCACCGGCATCTTTCCTGCCAGCGGATTGTTCATATACATCAAAGGGCAAATGTAGGAAGTGATCACGCCTGTTGCCTTAAGACGTGCGGCATAGGGTGTCTTTTCAAATTCCGCAAGAACTGCGGGCGGCGCAGTAAACACAGTGGGAATCAAAACCTTTTTATTGCCGGCTTCGGCAAGGGCGGTTTCCACGCGATCGGTCCAGTCTTTGAGCTGTTGCAAACTCATATGAGGGCATCCCATAAAGCAAAGCTTGGGTTTTGCTTCTTTGTTTTTCCAAATTACAGGATAGCTGTCATATACTCTTTGCAATTCCGCATCGTCAATCACATATTCCTTTGCACCTTCTTTGATAAGAGCTGTGCCCTGCTCTATTGCTTCGGGAGTCAGATTTTCCACATGGTAAAGCCCCACAGCGCCGTTGGAGGCGGTAGCAGCGCCAAAATCCTTTAAATAAGTACACGCCGCATCATCAAGCTCTGTGCCCAACCACTTGTCAAGTCCCACAATATAGGGAACTTCTTCCATAACCTTCATCCCAATAGCAGAGCCAAGCAACTGTGCCTCAGGCTTTTTGGTGGTGGCAATGCGCACCACCCAGGTTGCCTTTCTGCCCTCATCGGTAAGAAGTCCGAAATGAGGAACATACCCCGCAATGGATCCCATGATATCAATAATTCCCGAGTTACGGTTACACCGCGCGCCCAAAACCGAGTTTGCATATACAACAGCAGAAGACTCTGCCCAACTAAGCACATCTCCCTTTCCCGGTTTATTCCCCATCTGATCAAGGTAGCAGGCACAGGTAAAAGCATTGTCATCCATGAGACCTAATTGTTTTAACTGTTCTTCATAAGACGCCTGCTTGGTGTACATAAAATTATTGAAAATAAAATTCTGAAGGAAGTTAGCAGGTACATTCGGATCCAAAGGTCTGGGGTCTACTGAGAACTTCTGTCCCGATACCGCACCTGCATCGATGAGCTGTTGCATCAAATCGAATACAGGCTTCATCATTTTCAGTCCAAAAGAAGTCACCAAATGGTTATATTGGGAGGTAACCGGCACCAGTTTATCGGCATCAAAGGCTTCGCCGTATTTCACAATAGTACGCATGACCTTCGCCTTGACTTCACCCTCGGCACCGTCAAGAATCTGCTTTTGTTTTTCTGTTAATTGCATATATCTATCCTCTTTCTCAAATCTTCATACAAATATCCCACGCGCCCCAAATAACGGTGCGCAGGTTGCCCACACTCTTGGCGTCCCCCACAACATGGACGCCTTTGGTAGTAAGAGGCGCGGGACGGTAACCCACCGACAGAATAACCGAATCGCAAGGAATCTCAAAAGTTTTACCATCCTTGTCGGCAACTACCACCGCCCCATCCTTAATTTCCTTCACGCCGGTTTCCAAATGTACAGGAACCTTGTTTGCCGCAAAGAAGTCACGAAGGAAGCTTGTGTTGGCAAGACAGATCCCCTTGGTTGTAATGAGGTCGTTCTGCATTTCCACAATGGTGGGCTTTTTGCCCTGTAAATACAATTCATATGCGATCTCGCAGCCTGTCAAGCCGCCGCCGATGATGGTGACATTTTCGCCAACCTCTGCTTTGCCAAGCAGGAAATCCACCGCTTGAATACCCTTATCCACACCCGGTACGGGAATACGGTTGGCTACTGCCCCTGTGGCAACAATAATTTCATCCGCCTGCAAGCTTTCAATGCTTGTAATCTCTGTGTTCAGCTTCACTTCGATAGCAGGATATTTGGTCATTTCTCTTCTATACCATGCAATCAGATCTCTATCCTTTTCCTTGAAGGAAGGAGCCGCTGCCGCAATAAATACACCGCCAAGTTCTCCAGACTTTTCGTAAAGGGTCACCGAATGACCTCTCTTGGCAAGTACAAGTGCAGATTCCATACCGCCAATACCACCGCCGATAACAGCAATCTTCTTCTGTTTTTTGGCAGGGGCAATATAGTGCTTCTTTGTTTGCATGGTTTCGGCATTGATGGCGCAACGGGCAAGACCCATGGTATCGGACAGATCCTGGGTATTGGCATGTCCCTTATGGGAGGAGAAATTGAAACAACCGCTGTGACAGCAGATGCAAGGCTTGATGTCCTCCAAACGCTCTTCGATCAGTTTGGTAATCCACGCGGGGTCAGCCAAGAACTGACGGGCAACGCCTACCGCATCAATCAGACCGTCTGCCACCGCTTGCGCCCCCACATCGGGCTCCATGCGTCCTGCACAAACCACGGGAATATCCACAAACTTCTTGATGTGAGAAACATCCTTCAGATTGCAGTTCTGAGGCATATACATGGGGGGGTGTGCCCAATACCAGGAATCATATGTACCGTTATCGGCATTCAGCATATCATATCCCGCATCCTGCAGATATTTTACAGCCTTTTCAGATTCCGCCATATTGCGTCCCTTTTCTACGTATTCTTCACCGGGGACGGCACCCACACGGAAATCCTTAACCTTGGACTCCACCGAATAACGCAAAGATACAGGAAAATCTTTGCCGCACACTTCTTTAATTGCCTGTACAATCTCCACAGGGAAACGGTAACGGTTTTCAAAGCTTCCTCCGTACTCGTCGGTACGGTGGTTGGTCCATTCCATGGTAAACTGATCCAAAAGATACCCTTCGTGAACCGCGTGGATCTCCACACCGTCCACCCCTGCGTCCTTGCAAAGCTTTGCCGTCTTGGCAAACGCCTCGATGATCTCATGGATCTGCTCGATGGTCATTTCGGGGGTAGTGATCTCAGGATCCCAACGGGAAGGAAGCGGACTGGGACTTGCCAATTCATGGCTTGTATCGATTACAGGTTTAATAATTGTGCGCAGTGCTTTGTTTTTGTGCATGGGAGCAATCAATTCGGTAATCGCCCAGGAGCGTCCCATACCGGCGGTCAGCTGAACAAACAGCTTGGCTCCCGTCTTGTGGATCTCGTCCATGAAAACCTTCAAGTCTTCAAACATCTTGGGGTTCTGCCACAGCCATTTACCCCAAAAAGTATCGCGCAGGGGGGCAATACCGGGAATAATGAGACCAACATTATTTTTAGCTCGTTCCAAGAAAAAGTTGGCAGCTTCCTTGTCAAATTTACAGCCGGTCAGCTCAAACCAACCAAATAAAGATGTCCCGCCCATGGGACAAAGCACAATGCGGTTTTTAATCTCCACATTACCAATCTTCCACGGTGTAAACAGAGCTTCATACTTCTGATCCAAAATTATCACTCCTTTTGATGTTTTTACCAAAACAGATTGTTCCCCAACCCATTTTATTGTTATTTAGTCTATTTAGTATAGCACAATTTTGTTTGCTTGTCAAGAGTTTGGCAAATGCACAAAAAACCTTCGGCCACTCCGAAGGTTTTTATTCTTTATTTTACTTATGTTTTCTGATTTTTGTGATCACTATGTCCCCAATTAAAATAACCGCCATATATCCCGCAAGAATCATTTCCCAATCGGGCCACAGCATAAAATGCGACGTGACGAAACGGTCACTTATCACCAGCAAAGCCATGGTAATGATGTGTGTAACTGCCATGGTAGCAATAAAAACATACGGCTGTTTATTGCCTTTGCGCAGATATATGTACAACATTGCCGTAACGGCAATGGCAATCCCCATAAACAAAGGCTTCCCTACACGCGCATATGCTACAAAACATATACAAACACGCAGAACAATCGCAAAGACGATGCTGTCTTTTATATTCATTTTCATAATCATCACTCCTATTCCACATTGTATCATATAGTTTTTTCCATGTCAACTCCTTGACAGCACAATTACAGCATGCTACAATAGATTTGGTTATACTATTAACCGCAAATTGCAAGGAACGATATGATCAGATGAAATACTTTATTGAAGAACAAAGCGGTAAAACCGCTTATATGCAATTATATGAGCAACTGCGTGCTGACATTGTAAAAAAAGTTTACCCCTACGGCAAAAAACTCCCCTCCAAACGCTTACTTGCCGAAGAGGCGGGAATAAGCGTCATCACCGTGGAGCACGCCTATGGCATTCTGTGCGATGAAGGCTACGCCGAGGCAAGACAGCGCAGCGGTTATTTTGTAATTTACAAAGAAAGCGACTTTTGGAGCTCTGCGGACACTGTAATCCCTGCCCCCGCCCCCCGCCGTACCGTCCAACACAGTGATTTTGAATTTCCCTATTCGCTGCTTGCCAAAACCATGCGGCGGGTGCTTTTGGACTACGGTGAGGAACTGCTTGCCAAATCCCCCAACCACGGATGCGCCGAACTGCGCCTTGCCATCTCTTCTTATCTTGACCGCAGTCTTGGCATTCGGGCAGATGCCCGTCAGATCATCATCGGTTCGGGTGCCGAGTATCTGTACAGCCTTATTGTACAGCTGTTGGGCAACGACCGCATTTACGCCATCGAAAACCCGTCCTACGAAAAAATCCGCAGGGTATACAAGGCACACGGCGCCGAATGCGATCCATTAAAACTGGGGCAGGATGGCATCAAGTCCTCAGAACTAAGCCGCACAGCGGCAACCGTTTTACACATTACCCCCTTTAACAGTTTTCCCAGCGGCATCACCGCAAGTGTTTCCAAAAGAATGGAATATCTGCGTTTTATCAAAGAAAGAAACGGATATATCATAGAAGACAATTACGATTCGGAATTGACCGTCTCACGCAAAAACGAAGACACGGTGTTTTCCCTGTCAAAGGACGGCTCTGTCATTTATCTGAACACCTTTTCAAAAACGATCGCCCCCTCCATGCGTGTGGGATATATGGTACTTCCCGAAGCACTGCTGTCCGAATTTGAAAAGAAGCTGGGTTTTTATTCCTGTACCGTTCCCGTTTTGGAACAGTACGTACTGGCAGAGTTGATCTCCTCGGGCGATTTTGAGCGTCATATTAACCGCGTCAGACGAATGCGCAGAAAAAACGGATGACTGCCTTTTTCGTAACAAAAAGCTTGCCCGAACAAGGCAAGCTTTTTTGATATTATTTGTATTCTTCCGCCAGTTTTTGGAATGCGGGCAAAGAATTCTGCACTCTTCTTTTGTCCACGCAATAGGCGATACGAACGTACCCCTTTACACCGAAATCATCGCAAGGAACCACAAGAATTTCCTTTTCCTTTGCCTTTTCATAGAAAGCATAGGCATCCCCTTCCACGGGAGACTTCACAAAAAGATAGAAAGCACCGTCAGGCTTGACACATTCGTAACCATAGGCGGTCAGATTATCATAAAGCAGATCTCTGTTTTCCTTGTAGGCATCCACATTCACCTTGGCGTTATGACAGCGGGCGATCACATGCTGGAACATGCTGGGAGCACACACAAAGCCAAGAGATCTGGCAGCACCGCAAATAGCAAGATAAACACTGCCTGCATCGATCATTTTGGGATTAACTGCAATGTAGCCAATACGCTCACCGGGCAAACTCAGTGATTTTGAGTAGGAATAGCAAACCAGCGTATTATCGTAATAATTCATCAAATACGGCACCTTGACATCAGCATACACCAGCTCACGGTAGGGCTCATCTGCAATCAGATAAATCTCATGACCGTACTCCTGTTCTTTTTGGCGCAATATATCGCACATTCCCTTGATGGTCTTTTCCGAATATACAACGCCGCTTGGGTTGTTGGGAGAATTGATAATGACTGCCTTAGTATGCTCATTCAGTTTGCTTTCAAAATCGGCAAGATCGATGGAAAAAGTCTTTTTCTCGGGCATGCTGACAACGAATTTACCGCCTGCATTTTCCACAAACACTCTGTATTCAGTAAAAAATGGAGCAAATGCAATGCATTCATCTTCTTCATTTTCCACAAGTGCGCGCAGACAGCTGGTAAGCGACGCCGCCGCACCGCAGGTCATGTAAATGAAATTAGGCGTCATATCTACGCCAAAGCGTTCTTTGATGCTGCTAGCAATCACAGTGCGCACACCAAGGTCACCGGGAGCAGAGGTATAACCGTGCAAAAGCACTGAATCCTCGGTATCCAGCAGTTCTTTAATGGTTTCGTTCACCACCGCAGGAGCAGGCACGCTGGGGTTGCCAAGACTGAAATCAAATACGTTATCCGCACCGATTTCAGCAGCTCTTGCTTTGCTGTATTCAAATATTTCACGGATAATGGAGCGTTTGCTGCCAAGACCGTACATTTTTGCATTAAAACTCATAATTTCTCCTGTAATCCGAGAAGCATTACCGCGTTGCGATAAAAACCTTTTCCTCGGTTTCTTTTATAAACCTATAGGATTAACAGCATCCTGTAACCCCCATGTCTATTTAGTAAATCCGAAACGGTGCCGTCCGTATTAGGGACGGCACCGCTTTTGCCAATACATCAATGATTCCTGATGCGATCTGGTCAGGGCAAGTGAAAATCAATAACTGCGTTTTACAGTGTCTTGATGCGATCGTTGGAAAGAGTCATAACTCCGTTCTCGGAAAGTACTTTTTCCGTTTTAGCAACATCAGACGCCTTCATGACAACATATGCCTCTGCTCCGTCAATGGACAAACCATACATATACTCAATGTTTACGCCTGCCGCCTCAATGCACTTGAGCAGTTTCTGCAAGCTGCCTGCCTTGTGGGGGATCTGGATCACGAGAACATCCGAAAGAAGTGAGGAAAAACCTGCTTCGGTCAGCTTTTCCTTGCCCATTTCGGGATTGTTAACGATGAGGCGCAGAAGACCGTATTCAGTGGTATCAGCAAGGCTCATAGACAAAATATTCACGCCGTTCTGACCCAGAACATTCAGCACTTCTCCCAGACGTCCCTGTCTGTTTTCGATGAATACCGATAATTGTTTTGCGAACATGTGTAGATCCTCCTTAATAATATTAATACAGTTTACGTTTATCCTGAACATGGACCGCCTTGCCTTGGCTGCGAACCAATGTTTGGGGTTCCACGATCTTGATCTTAGCGGATAGACCGATTGCCTGCTGAATAACATGACCGATCTTCTTGGTCAATGCTTCCAGTTTACGAATTTCATCAGTATAGTACTTGGTATCCACTTCCACCATGATTTCCAATGTATCCAAATTGTTGACACGGTCAACGATCATCATGTAGTGAGGAGTTACCTCTTCCACATCCACAAGCGCTGCTTCGATCTGGCTGGGAAATACATTGACACCGCGAATGATCAGCATATCATCCACACGACCCTTGAAACGGGAAATACGTGCTGTAGTTCTGCCGCAGGAGCACTTATCATGAGAAATGCTTGTCAGATCCTTTGTTCTGTAACGAATCAGAGGTAAACCTTCTTTGGTTAAAGTAGTAAATACCAATTCACCCGTTTCACCGTCAGCAGCAGGCATCATGGTGGCACTGTTCAGCACTTCGGGATAAAAATGGTCTTCATTTACGTGCAGACCCATATGATATTCACAGTCACAGGCAACACCGGGACCCATTACTTCGCTAAGTCCGTAAATATCATGCGCTTTGATGTTCAGCGATTGCTCAATTTCATTGCGCATCTTTTCGGTCCAAGGTTCAGCACCGCAAATGGCAGCCTTCAATTTAATTTGATCAATTAGTCCTTCTTCACGAAGCACCTCGGAAATATGCAGCAAGTACGAAGGGGTACAGGCAATGGCAGTGGCACCGAAGTCTACCATCATGGTAGTTAACTTCTTTGAGTTACCGGTGCTCATAGGAACAACGGTGGCACCGATTTTTTCAGCACCGTAATGTGCGCCAAGACCGCCTGTAAACAAACCGTAACCGTATGCGATCTGAATGATGTCGTTTTTTCCGATATTCGCCATAGCAAGACATCTTGCCACACATTCCGCCCATATATCAATATCATAACGAGTATATCCCACAACCGTGGCTTTACCGGTAGTACCGCTGGAAGCATGCACTCTTACAATTTCGGAATTGGGTACCGCAAACAAACCAAAGGGATAGGTGTCTCTCAAGTCATCTTTTGTGGTAAAGGGCAGCTTGGTAATATCCTCAATACCCTTGATATCGCCGGGCATCAGACCTACAGCCTGCATTTTTTTGCGATAAAACTCTACATTGTGATATACATAGTCTACAAGTTTGCGAAGTCTGGCGCTTTGCAGATGCGTCATCTCGTCGCGGGACATACATTCTTTTGTTTCATTCCAAATCATGGTTGGAATCCCCCCTTTGAGATAAGTATATATTTTATGCATTATAGCCTTCTTCAAAGGCCTTTACATTTAATTCAACAGTTTTAGGCGGAACAGTCTTCTTTACCATATCAAGCCAAGCATCCTTTGTAAAACCGATATGCTTTGCCGCATAGCCAAGAACTACTGAGTTAAGAACTTTGCTGTTGCCAAGCTCTTTAGCGATTTTTTGTCCGTCAATGGCATACACAGTATGCTCTTCACGCAGCATTTCGATGATATTTTCAGGATACTGCTTGGCGCCGATCACAACCGTCATTGGGTCAATACGGCAGTCATTGACCACCAACACACCGTCCTTTTTGAGGAAGTGTGCATAGCGAAGAGCTTCCAAGCGTTCAAATGCAATTACCACATCGGCAGTACCTTCTTCTACCACAGGTTCGTTTACCTTTTCACCGTAGCGAACAAAGGTCACAACGCTACCGCCTCTTTGCGCCATACCGTGTACTTCGGATATCTTTACATCATATCCCATTTCCAGTGCTGTTTTACCAATAATACGGCTGGTAAGCAGAGTTCCTTGTCCGCCAACACCCACGATCATAATATTCTTTGTCATTTGGCATCCCTCACTTTTCTACCACATTGATAGCACCGAACTTACAGTAGCTCTTGCAAAGTCCGCAGCCGTTGCACATGGTTTCATCGATCTTAACGGTACCGTCTGCCTGCTTTGTCAGTGCGGGGCATCCAATCTTCAAACACATACCGCATTTCTTGCACTTTTCAGGATCCGCAACACACTTATTGGGGAATTTTTGTCCTTTCAACAAAGCACAAGGCGCCTTGGCGATAATAACAGTGAGTGTATCGCCGTTTACGCTTTCTTTGATAGCACTTTCCAGGGCGGCAATATCAAAGGAGTTGATCTCAAGTACTCTCGGCACACCGATAGCACGACAAAGCTCTGCCAAGTCAATGGCGTAGGTCGCTTCTCCCTTGAGGGTCTTACCGGTAGCAGAATGCTCCTGATGACCGGTCATACCTGTGGTACGGTTATCAAGAATCATCACCGTTCCGGTCGCCTTGTTGTATACCATATTGATCAGCGAATTCACGCCGGTGTGCAAGAAGGTAGAATCGCCGATCACAGCCACCCAATTCTTCAAAAATTCCTTGCCTCTTGCCTTCTCCATACCGTGCAACGCAGAAATGCTGGCGCCCATACAAATAGTAGTATCGATCACGCCGAGCGGTGCTACAGCGCCGAGCGTATAGCATCCAATATCACCGGCAGCATGGATCTTTAGTTTGTTCAGCACAGAGAATACGCTTCTGTGAGGACAGCCGGGGCACAAAATGGGGGGACGGTTGGGCGCATCTGCCTTATCAAATACCGCCACGTCGGTGCCGTACAGTACCTTTCCCAGCATATTGGCAGAATACTCACCCTGTTTGGTAAACAATTCCTTACCCTTGCAGGCAATTCCCCAAGAACGGATCTGTTCTTCAAAAACAGGTTCCAGCTCTTCAAAAATATAGAGAGTCTCTACGCTCTTTGCAAATTCTTCGATCAGCTTTCTGGGAAGAGGATTAACAAGCCCCAGTTTCAATACACTGGCTTCCGGACAAGCTTCCTTTACATACTGATAAGCAATACCGCTTGTAATAAAACCAATCTTACCACTGCCCTTTTCCCATCTGTTCACAGGAAACTCGCTGCAGTCTTCTGCCATGCGGTTTTCTCTTTCTTCCACTACGACGTGACGACCGATAGCAGATGCGGGCATCATAACATATTTGCCTACCTGGCGGGTATATTCTTTATCCGCAACCTCGGTACGGTCACACAAATTAACAGTACTCTGAGAATGCGCCAACTTGGTAGTAGTGCGCAGAATGACGGGCGTATCGTACTTTTCGCTCAGTTCATAACCGTACTTCACAAACTCTTTCGCTTCTTCACTGTCGGAGGGTTCCAGAACCGGTATATGCGCAGAGCGAGCGATCATACGGGTATCCTGTTCATTCTGAGAACTGGCAAGACCCGGGTCATCCGCAACAACGATTACCGATCCGCCGGTAACACCGGTATAAGCAAAGGTATACAAAGGGTCACTTGCCACGTTTAGTCCCACATGCTTCATGCAGGCGAGACTGCGCACACCTGCCACAGATGCGCCGATGGCAACTTCCAATGCCACTTTTTCATTGGGTGCCCATTCGGTATATACTTCATCATATTTTGCAAGGATTTCGCTGATTTCGGTACTGGGAGTACCGGGATATGCGCTGGAAACCTTAACACCGGCTTCATATGCGCCTCTGGCAATGGCTTCATTACCAAGCATGATCTGTTTATTCATTGTATTATACCTTTCTTAAATCCTTAACTCGTTTTGCTTTGCCCTCAAATCTCTGCAGAGTGTTGGGAGATTCCAATTTAACCTTAGCATCTAATCCCAAAATAGTTTTGAGTTTTCCGGAAACCGATTTTGCCAAGGTTTCCAGTACTGTAAAGGAGTCGGTAGGCTGATTCAGCTCCACTTTTACAGTCAGCTTATCCAAATATCCTTCACGCTCTACTACAATCTCGTAGTGCGGACCCAGTTCCTCGAAGCTGAGAATAACCTCTTCGATCTGGCTGGGGAACACGTTGACACCGCGAATCTTGAGCATATCATCACTTCTACCCGACAGATTTTCCATACGGCAGAAAGTTCTTCCACACTTACATTTATCATAGAACAAACGGGTAATATCCTTGGTGCGGTAACGGATCAAAGGCAGACCTTCTTTTTTAATACAGGTAATAACCAATTCTCCTTTTTCACCCGCAGGCAATACTTCTTCTGTCACAGGATCAATAATTTCGGGAATAAAGAAATCTTCATTGATGTGCATGCCTTCCAGATATTCACATTCACCTGAAACACCGGGGCCCATCAATTCGCTCATGCCATAGTTAGAGGTAATAATCATTTCATCGCCCCAATATTTGTGCATTTCCTCACGCATAGCGTCTGTGAGCAGTTCACTTCCAACAAGACCGATCTTAACCTTCAAATCTTTTTTGGGTTCCAGTCCCATTTCTCTTGCCACTTCCGCTAAACGCAGTGCATATGAAGGAGTTGCTACCAAAAGCGAAGTCTCAAAATCCTGCATATACATAATTTGCTTTTGAGAGTTACCCGTAGAAGACGGCACAATGGTAGCACCGATATTTTCCAAACCGTAATGCAATCCAAGTGCGCCGGTAAACATTCCGTAACCAAAACAGATCTGAGCCACATCTTTTTCGGTGGCACCGCCCATGCACGCAATGCGAGATACGCATTCAGTCCACGTATCCAAGTCTGCCTGGGTGTAGCCCACAACAGTCGGCTTTCCTGTGGTACCGCTGGAAGCATGGATTCTGACCAGTTTCTCCCGTTCTACCGCAAACAATCCGAAAGGGTAATTATCACGCATATCCTGCTTTGTAACAAAAGGCAGTTTTGCCAGGTCCTGAAGGGTCTTGATATCTTCAGGCTTAACACCGGCAGCATCCATTTTGGCACGGTAAGGTTCCACCTTTTCATATACGCGTGCTACAGTCTCCTGCAAGCGTTCCAATTGAATTCTTTCTATTTCTTCTCTGGGAAGCGTTTCTTCCTTTGACCAAATCATATTTATTTTCCTTTACTCAAATTATTTCATTTTCAATATGCCGATCGAATGCTTCGTACAAAACAGCATCTTCGGGTTTCTTTGTCATGAGGCTGACAACAAATGTAACGATCAGCGAAACGATCATACAGATCACACCAATCATCGGAGAACATCCGATACCGGTCTGCAGGGCAGTTCCTATAGAACAATCCCATGCATTTTTATCATAACCAAACACAAAAATCAAAGTTACAGTCAAAACAAGCGCGGTAATGATGGATGTCCAAACAGCAGGGCGGGTAACCTTTTTCCAACAAACGCCCAACACATACGGTCCGATAAAGCAGCCGGCAAGGGTGCCCCAGCTCAGCCCCATCAGATAAGCAAGGGCGGCAATGTGGAATTTTTCATTGAGAATTGCCAATACGACCGAAATGACAATAAACGCCAAACACAGTACCCGCATAACAGTATTTACCTTTTTATCATCGGCATCCTTTTTAACAGAGCCTTTGTAAATGTCAACCGCAACCACTGATGCGCTGGCAAGCGACACCGAGGAAAGGGTGGACATACTGGCAGAAAGGATCAATACAGCAATCAAGCCGGTAAGCCCCGCAGGAATCACCAATTTCAGCATCTGCGGCACGACCTGATCGGAAGGTGCGTTTGCAATTGCGCTTTGCGGGAAAAGCACGCTGAGAGCGCCTGTAAAATAGGCAACAAAACCGATGATCAATGCAAACACGGTGCTGATAACCACGCCCTGTGTAATCGCTTTTTTATCGCGAATGGCATAATACTTATGTATCGTTTGCGGAAGCGCCCACACGCCAAGCGATGTAAGCAGGATCAACGAGATCAAGGATACAGTGTCGCCATATATCCATTTACCCGTTTCAGCTCCCCCAAAAGTAAACCATGTTAACTCAGGGTCACTTGTCAGTTTTGAAATATCCCAATTCACTTCGGGTGCTTTCATCAAACATACGAACATGCAGATAACGCCTGCAATCATAATAATACCCTGAATAAAATCCGAAAGTGCCGTGGCAAAATAGCCGCCAAAAAACAAATACATTGCGGTAAGAGCCGCCAAAGCAATCATCACGATCCACCCGTCAATACCAAATACGATCTCAAACAAGCTGGAAAGTCCATTATATACCGATGCAGAATAGGGAATGAGAAAAATAAAAATAATAA